>JBGTNK010000194.1:0-2179 GCA_041743125.1 Chitinophagaceae bacterium | reverse complement strand
TGGCGCTTTGTGAACAGACGACTTGAAAAGTGGTGCAAATGGAACAAGCGGATGCATTTGCGGAAGAGCCGCCGATGGCTTAATACTTTGTATAAGATGCAGCCCGGTTTGTTTGCCCATTGGAGTGTATGCCCAGCTTACTGATTGAAAGAAGCATCTTGAAGAGCCGTATGAATCGAGAGGTTCACGTACGGTTCTGTGAGGAGCAGGGGGTGAAAATCCCCTTGCTTACTCGACTGTATGTTCGCCCTTCGTCTTGAGCAAATCTGTTTTCCAACAGATATCACTTCTCAATCGGCCAAATAATACCACCAATTAGTATGATTAGTAGGATAATTACTATAATTGCCCTGTATTTCTTTTTGCCCCAAGGTATTGTAAACCACCACTTCGGTAGCATTCCAATGCCAGAGTCTCTCAAACGTGAGTTGGAAAGAGCTGTTTCCTTTTTCATATTGATAGGCTCTCGTGCCCATGAAATTTAGTTTTGGAATTTCTTGAATATATTTTCCTTTTAAGGATTCTAAATTTTCGGGATATTCACCGTTCTCTGTTTTGTATTTTTCAATTGCGCCAATAAGGGGTTCTGTCTTTACAATAGCTTTTTCACGGGTTAAAGTTGCTACTTTTTCCACTGCAATTTTTGAAGTGAGCAAAGCAATAACAGGAATCAAAACAATATATAAGGGGGCAGGATTAAATTTGTACCCGGTTTTCTTTTTCAGTTTTTGGATGTGGTAAATGATAAAAGCCACGACTGACAGAATGATAGCTAATGGCCATAAATCAAATGTTCGTCCGTTGAGCAGCGCCCTGATTATCTGCCATGGCAAAAACAGAAAAACAGGAATCAGCACCAACCACGATGGGTAATAACCGTTGGTCCAACGGTTGAGTTGCTGACCTTTTTTGTTTCGCATTTCAATGACGAGCCAAACCAACCCAAAGGGCACAAATGGCCAACCTATGTATCCTGTTATTTGAGCAAATTGAGAAATGCCATGAGAAAAATTGTTACTTGAACCAGGTAAGAACGGTGCAACGGAAGCCATTGCAACCAAAAGAGGCAGAAGTAAAAGCAGTAGCCAGTTTCCTAGTTTCATTGTATTATGGTTTATATTAAGAATAAGATTGGGTTTTGCAATTGAAAACAGTTCTGTATACAATCGTCTTCGGGCAATTTTCAGTTCGAACTTTTGTGCATCACGCTGATATTTTTCCAGCAAATCGCCTTCAATTTCTTCCTGAAACTCCGGATGAACAAAGATTCGTAACAATGTCAACGTCCAACGTGGTGGTTGTTTTTCAAACTCTTCCATAATTTAATCCAAGTTTTGGCATGGCGTCCCAAAGACTGTTACGTTTTTCTCTGTTTTCAGCCACTATTTTTTTCCCTTCGGCAGTAATGGTGTAGTAGCGTTTGCGTTTTCCGCCACGCTCTTTGGTCGCTTCGCCAAACTCTGATACTACCCAGCCTTTGTCTTCCATTCGTTTGAGTACAGTTTGTACTGCACCTATTGCCGCCGACCTGTCCGTTCGTTTTTCCAGCTCTTCGATAATGCCGATACCATAAGCCTTGCCATTCATTATGCCTACGATTAGAAGTATCAACTCTTCAAATTCTCCCATTACTTTTTTTTACTGAAAATGTAGTAATAATATTTATATTTACAACTTTTGTAGTAAAAAATATTCTTACTTACAGACTATCTATCTATCACTCTGATTAATTGGCTTTAAAGGGGCTTTGCAAGATAGCATGTATAAAAAAGTTCGAGAAATCTTTAAGCAAAGTCTTAGGTGTTTCAATAATGTAAGAATTTCTTATAGGGTGACATACAACGTTCGAATATTTGCGAAGGCAGGGAATTCATTGCTCGTCTGTCCAGTACAAATGGACATTTGAAAATATGGTGTTGAAGTTATCAATCAACTTAAGCTGAACCTTGAACGTCGAGCCCGAACCACTGCTGATGCTTGCACATTGCTGACGTTATATTGTCCAGCCTGGAGCTGAAGCCCGATAAAATTACAGATGTGTAAATTCTTGTCATGTTGACCCACCATTCTTGCATGTTGACCCACCCGCTTGCGGCAATATTTGTAAGAGCTTTATGAAGGATAAAAATACAACGGGTTATTGATTGTTCTTGACCTTTTTTCTTCGTAAGGATTCTCC
>JBGTNK010000193.1:0-48258 GCA_041743125.1 Chitinophagaceae bacterium | reverse complement strand
CCTGTTTTTCCAGTTCGTTTCGAACAATGCCGCAAAGAGAATCAAAACCCTTACGCATATCAGTTTCCTTGCGATACAGATGAAACGATGGGCAGCCGGCAGCAATTACAATACTCATAAGCGGCAAAGTTCTTTGAGGTAGGAGGCGGCCACCGGCTGATAAAGTTTTATTCCATGCACTTCAGCAAACAGTACGCCAGGCACACCTGCATCCGGCGTAGCCATTTTAAGTTTAGCAAAACCACCAGGTTTGGGATTAGTTTCTTTTCTTCTGTAGCGGCTTTGCCATTTATGAAATGCTGCTTTGCTAATAGAATGCAGCCCGCAAAACTCCGCAACATTTGCATTTCCTTTCTCAAATTCCTTCAGCAGTTCTTCTATCTGTTTTTTTGAACGTCTCAAACGAGGTATCTTGTTTGCACTTTGATCCATAACTCTATAAAATGTTTGAGAGCAAATGTAGCATGCAGTCTTATTGAACTGACCGTGTACTTGGTCGGGGGGGTACGTAGTCTTAGCGGGAATTGTACAGTATTTTTTGTGCGATCTCCCGGCAATGTTTACTTTTTCCGACCAGCAGTTCACCTCCCGTTTTATACAGCTGAGACAGCCGGTTGATCAAGAGAGTTGTCGCGGCGGTGATAAATGAGATCGCCACTAACCGAATGGTCTCATCGAAAAATTGCCGGGATTCCCATTTATGTTTTCCATTTTCATCCGCGAGTCGTTGATCATAGGCTCGATATCGCGTTTCAACATTTCATTTTCATATTCCACCTTGCGGATATTAAGTAGGAGTTTTTGTTTTTCAAGCTCGCTGCGGTCGGTAGATAATTGATCGTTGTCCCCCATACTATTCACCATTTATTTTGTATTCCCAGTATAATGGGCGTCGTGTACCGTCATCTCCTGTCACAAGAATCTTTGATTCGTTCACTTGTTTATTAAAATCCCCTCTTTGTTTCTCTGTGGGTTTCGCAATGTCCGGAATCTTGCTTGTGTCTGTTTTGATAAGATTACCCTCATCCACGCGGATGATCCGGCCTTTTGTTTTTTCCATCAATCTTGTATACAGATCTTTGGCAGGCATTTTCCAACCTTTTTTTCCCTGTTTTTTTGCAACGGCTTCGTCAACGGGGATCATGGCGACAAGTTCACCTGAGTTCATTAGTTCCAGACCATTTTTTCTCCCGGTGGCATTATGGCTGGCATGATGCCCCACCTTGTAAAACACAGTTCGTTGCAGCAGGTCAGTAGCTCTGACTTCTCTCATCCGTGTTCCTTCTTTTACCATCCATTTTAATTTTGGTTCGTCGCTGGACTCATCGACCGGTTCTGTCCAGCTTATCCAGTTGCCAATCTGTGCGTCTGCAACAAACAGAAGCACTTTTTTACTTTCAGTAAATTCAATCGCGATAACCAGGCTTGTATTATTTGTATAACTATCCAAGGCCAATGCAAGAGCGCCGGCATTATTCAGCCAGTCGGTATCTATTTCACGCCAGTAATGTTTTTTGTCATAGTAGAGTGTCCAGACGTTGTCCTTATCAGACAATTCCCTCGGACTAAAATGCGATTTCTGGCAAATGAATTTTGGATGAAAAGGCGAAATCTCCACTTCTCCATCCTCGTCCCCTTCCAGCGCCATATAAAAGTTATCGGAGAGACCCATGTCCGTTACATACATTTCTGCATGTGTCTTATCCTCCATTTGCTTTAAACGGTCATAATTTTTCGGTGGCCCCATGAAATAAAAATTAATTCCAGGCAACCCTGTAGCATTTTCATCAGCTAATTCCCCGGGTTCCCAGTAGCTGATTTCGGTTATTTCTTTATCCAGTTTTTTTTCTTTAACTCGTTGGTTCCTGTCGAGAAAATAAGCCATGGCTTCTTTCATGGTTAATCCAAATCCTGTCTCCGCGGGTTGCGCTGCCCGGTCAACTTCGGTGCGTCCAATATCATCAAACTCGAGTAATTGCTGCAAGGCATCCGTATAGCGCTGCTGTGCCGAATGATAGATACCACCTGTATAAGTATCTTTCAGTGTATCGATATGCCTCTGGCTGGTGATATGTTGTTTGTACAAGGCAACAGCATGTATCAATGCCATTTTTTTCTTTTCATGTTTTTTTTGAAGTTGACGTGCCAATTCATCGCCACCTTTTCCTGTATTTTCTGTCCAGGCAAGCCAAGCCTCTCCGACATTTATTTTATCCCATAAAAGTTCCTTGCCTTCATCCCGGAGGTTGAATCCTGAAATATGATCCTTGTGCTGGTGCGTCTGAACGACCACATCAATTTCATTTTCACAATCCTTTGCAATATCCTTTATCGCATCTTTTAATCGTTCATTGTCGCCGGTGAGCATGCCACAATCGATGACCATCTTATAAACAACAGCTGGTCCTAAATGAAAGAATAGCACGAAACAATCCCCGAACCCATGTGCATACATCCGCACCGTGATATCAGTTACTTTTGCTGGTACCGCCAGTTGCCCTGGCTGAGATACTGTCTGCTTCTTCTTACCACTGGCGGATTTTATCTTTGTCTTTTTTTTTACTGTCTTTTTTTTAACAGCAGCTTTTTTTTTGGTAGCCATATGATTTTTTTAAAGTGCTTTGTGAATGATTGCAAAAGGTTCAGCTTCGAGATTGGTTTTTGCTGGACCGAAATAAGTGGCATTCAATGAATGATCCGGTAAACCAAACATCATCCTGAACTGCCGCTTCATCCGAATTTCATCGGTAATAGATTTACGGATCACATATTTTAGTTTGACATTGTCTTTACTGAATGCATAGTTGAGATCAAAGATCAGCGTACTACCTCCCCTGAAAATAAACCAGCCCTCAGGTAAAACTTTCTCGCTTCCAGGGCCTTCCGAACCGGTGTCTTTATTTTCATAGATTTTTTTGATCAGCTCTTCTTTACCATTTGTTTTGACTAGCTCGTACCATCCGCCCCGAGGATTAGAGGGGACGAAAAAACCATTGATATGAACGTTCCCATATTCATCCATTTCACCCACTACGCCGCGTCGCTGTGTGATCGTGACAAGTATTTGGTTGACTACATTTCCATCCGGCCCTACCCTGCTTGCCAGTTTGAGATTATGCACTTCGATACTGGGAAGTCCTTTTGCATAGCTTACGTTCGACCTGCCAATGCCCCGCTGATCGGCGATTTCATTGTCAAGGATAAGTCCCGTTAGTTCACCAAAAGCAGCCGCATGTTCTTTTCCTTTCTGCGATAGTTGCAGCAGTCGTTGGTGCAGCCCCATGACGTTGTGAGCAGGTTGTTTAGGGGCCTCTCCATTTTTCTTCTCCGTCCGGGGAATAGGGTTATTGATATCGCCGCCGGCGATAAATACATTTGTAAGCCAGAATAATTCTTCCCGGTCAGGGATATAACTTACTTTTTCCTTAAATAACTTAAAAAATTCTATAAGGTCGCTGAACTTATCTTCGAATTGCTCGGTATCCTCTTCGGTTTTACAAAGAAGGCTCTCAACACTCATGTTGCGGATACTATCCGGGTAGATACCGCGCTTTTGAAAAGATTCGATCAAAGCTATACGATAGTCTTTGTCATCGTCTTCTACCAGGTCATAATCAGCCGTTACCAAAGCGCGCAGGTAATCTCCGTAATTGATATCCATCGGTGGACAGTAGTCCAAGGCGCGGACACACATGTTCAACACATGTCCCGCCGTTTTGCTCGCTTCATGCGCCATTCTTGTGACCAGATCCGGATGCAGTGAACCTTCCGGTAGAATTCCTGTACCACCACTTGCGATACGGGACAAGTCAGCCACCCGCCTGCTATAGATATTAATGAACAGATCAAAAATGGTCGAGACTAGTATCGAACCACGTTCATGTGGTTCAGTGATGGTCTGGTAATCCTTTGTATTGGCCTGAATGGGTTGCCACTTATTATTTTTATCATATCCACCGAGCGCATCCCTCAGACTTCCGTAATGCCCAATCGCTTTACCGAATTGCTGAGCAAGCTCGCCCAAAAGATTCTGACTGGCTAAGTTGCCTCTCGTCCTTGCGATCTGCTCATACAATATATCCTGAAAAGTAAAATGCTGGAACAGTGCGACTATATCTGCAAAGGCTTCATGAAATGCCAATGAATCAAGATGCGTTGCCTCCACATACCTCCTGTGCATACCATCCAGCAATGCATGCGTGATTTCGTGTGCAATGATATCATGGCTGAGGCAGGTATAGACTGTACCGCCAGGCATCAGCAAGCCAGGACTTTCCGGTGCCGCGCTAAAATAGCCGAACAACACTGATTTTTTGATGGGGCTGTAATAAGCATTGGCTTCCCTTAGAGCATGCGGGTAGATCCGCAGTCGATGCACATAATCAACAGCAAATCCATTCGCCTTACGGCGGGGACTCCAACTGATGGTCCGCCCAAGTGCCTTCTCAAAATTTTTGATTGTTGTCATCGCGACAGCATATACCATCTGCTGGTGGAACATCGGATTGCTCTCTGACGGAGCGAGCCCTTCCTGTGCAAGAAAAACAGGATCATCGAGATTAACCGGTTTATAAAAGCATTTACTCGAAGGATCCCAGTCCACGATCTCTATATAATCTCCCACGGGGCCCGGCAACAAAGTTTCCCAGGCAACTTTATAGACCAAATTGTTGAGCATGGCAGTGTCGAGTTGCACGGAAAGAGATGGATCAAACGCATAAGCCCGCAATTTTCTGAATGCAGGTTTGGTTGTAATATTTTCTGACGGCATAGAAATTTGTTTTAGTCGATCTTGTTAATTCATACTTTTCAATAGCTCATCACCGAGGTTTTTGGTCAATTGCTTGTCGGCCGAAATTTTATTCACCAATGCTTTTATCTTTTCGCGGTAAAGCAGCTTTACCTCTTTTGCAAAACTGGCGAGAACAACCATAGCATTATAAAGACCATTCTCACAATCAGCGGTAGCATCACTGCCGGCCACGCTATCCTCTGCCTTTTTGATAAGTTCTTTAACGAGTTGCGGGTCGGTGTCCCAGTTCGATGAAATTTCAGAAGCTGCGATGATCCTGTTTTGTTTTTGGGGAGAAAAAAGGTTTCTGACAAGGTCCACTCTATTACCTGCCAGCGCATCTGTTGCCGCCGTTCTGGAACTGCTATCACTTGTTCGAGCTATGATCTCGATGATTTTTTTTCCGGGAGCAGGAGCCGCATACAAAATTGCTTCTATTGCAATGTTGCGTACCGAAGTATCCTTGCTCGTCAGGTGCTGCATGAGATCCTTGATCAACTCTGACTGCCCTACGTTTGAATTGATCACTGCTACATGGAATTGATTTTCGTTATTGCTCTTCTGTATCTGCAACTGGTTTTTATTATGCTCGTTAGTGAAATACCATCCAACCAGTGCGATCGAAATGGGTATTAACAAGGGTGCTATGACCTGCAGCTTTTCCCACATATCTTTCTTTTTTTTTATCATCTGCTTTTCGATCTTATCTAATCTCTCAAGTATTTCCTTGTCCATTTTAAAGGCATTAACGGTTATTAGAATATCATCAACGGTCCCCTTCCTTCCTCATCTACATAATTCAAACGCACCCAAAGATTATTCTCACGTCCTTTGATCCACCGGCTATATACTTTTGAATTCTTATACCTGCCGCTGTTATCTTCCCTTTTAGGGTGATCATTGTCTATTGAAAAAACTTTTTGCACATGAACATTAATTTAAGGTTTAGAAATTCAACTAACTTCATGGTCCTATTTAAAGATGGTAGTGAAGAGGGATAGATTTCATTATTTAAATTTATTGAACCTCTTTTTCCATTTTTCTTTATATCATCAATTACATCAACTGAAGGGTAAAGAAAGCAACCAAGGCAATGATTGTTTACATAATTACAAAATGAATAAAGAGATTTCGACGAAATACTTAATCGCCAGTTTCCAGAATCCCTGTGAATTGCCACCTCCACCAATCACAATTAACTCTTCAATTCTAAACCTATCACATCCGCCAAAAAGAAATCAATAGGATTTCTTAACATGCTCTTTTAATCATTATTATTAGTGTCTCCTGAAATATAAAGAACCAAGCGATAAAAAGTTCATAATATTGATTAACAAATCTTTTACAATCAATGCCCTTAAGTAATTCTATAACACCGGTAACATGCTCCCAATCGAAATGCAATAGAATTACCATATTTAATACTGTTGAAATTCGGCTCCTGTATTCTTTTATTTGATCGGTCAAACATTTATGTTTGTCCTTTCTATCAACACCACATTCGTATTCAAAATTGAATCTCCCGTTTCTGGAATGCGACATTTCTATTCTGCCAGTATAAAAACAACCCTGGCCAATTGGATAAGAATCAAAGTCTGATTCTACCATAAAACGCGTAAAAAGCTTTTTATTAATTTATTTCAATCTTCTTCAAACTCTTTTTTTAAAATCCAGTCTTAAAATACCTACCAACGCTTTTTGTTGTGCCTATTTTAATGGAGGCTTCTTATAAACCGGCAATGAAGCCAATGATGTTCGCCATTGAAATCCCCTGCCCCACATGGTCCTTGTGCCATGCAAAACAGCTTCTACTATAACAGGCATGCTCGCAGGTACTCTGGCAAAGCGGCCAAAATGGAAAGATTCGCCTGGAGAAAGGGAAATATTTTTTTTAAACGCATCAGGTTTGTCCCAATCCACCTTGTTATTATCAAATCTTAACTTGTGTATTTCAGAAAAAGTAAATACTTTAAAAATAATTGAGCCATCCTCCGTTCGTATCCTTGCCTGGATGTCCTTTATCTGCAGGGTATCAGTATTTCCTTTTCTAAATATTATTTTAAATGCAATCAAATCTTCTTTTTCAGTTTCTGGCTGTCTTTCTATTTCAATAGAAATTTCTACATTAACAACCAGCCAACCTGCTGCTACTTTCCATAAAAAGTAACCAGCACCCGATATTACTGCAGCTTTAGTAAGTATTAGTTCGAAATCTGTCATTGTATAACATTTTTGACGTTAGCAATTAACCAACTCCCCCTAAGTATTCTTTCAAATATTTTGCCTTTTTAGCGTTTATGTTTTCCCCCATTTTATAAACTATGAGACGGATTTTGATTGCTTGGGCGTTGTCTTGAAATTCGCCAGTTTTTAAAATACCCAACCCTGGAAATTTTTGTCCACGATTTTGTCGTAAAACTTTATTCGTTTCTTAATACAGAAATAGAAGAAGTCAAGTTTCCTTCAACCACTTCCTGTTCCGGAACCGATCCTGTCTTTAAATAGTTGGCTGGGTTTATTCTTGCGATCTGGTCGAATTCCTCCTTCAATAAGCCACCTTTGATATCGGCAAGCATATTCTTATCAGATTTATGATTGCGAACTACAAAAAAATCACTTCCAAACAAAACTCTTTGCCTTAACGTCGGATGCTGCAGGGTGTGACGGAGTAGCGGTAAAATTTTCAAGTCTCCATGAAGAATATAGCTGATATCTGCATAAACATGTCTGTGCTGCAACATCAGGCTACAGATGATCGAATACCAGTCCGCAGTCTTCCATATCTGTTCAGGCCTGCCTCTCTTTTCCTTTATATCGACCGTTAAGAATTCGATCCCGCGATCCGGAGAACTTACAAGCTGATGGCCGAAGTTGGTTCTGTCCTTTTCAAAATATTTTATCCATTCATCCTCACCCCCGAAATGCCCAAAGCAAATCTTCAGGTGGTCAAGACTCAGTCTGATCGATCCGTTTTCCTTGTTAAATCCAAATAGGGTCCTGATTCGATCATCTTTGGCTTTTGCTATTAGCTGCCGAAGAAGTTCCCTTTTGTACAGACAGACATAATTCATAGGATGGGTGAAAATTTCCTGGACATCCATTGCTTTCATTTGCGGCATTAACAATGGGCTATAATCTTCCGGCTTTGGGTTGTTGTCATCACCCAGAAATTGTTCAAAAACTGGATGAAAATCCCAATCCTTTTCTTTTCTGCCGCGGTAATAAATTACACCCCGGATACAATGAGTCATAATAGGAATACCATTATCTGCTGCATATTTCCATAAGGGCAATAACCGTTCGTCAAATGGAAAATATCCGAGGGCAGGATAAATTTTAAACCCGCTGAATCCTTTTTTCTCTATATAGTCTTTGATAAAACAATCTTGGAGAACCACAGAATCATTTTCCACTTTATAGTCAAAGAATACTTTGGAATCTGTGGTCATTCGACGTGGATCAATAAAAACAAAAGGATAGATTTCAGCTGGATGATTGTGCTTCATCGTTGCCAACATATCCATTTGATCATAATAGGATCGTGCAGGTTTTCCTGCGCCCATGAATTCCATGTCCATGGGCAAAACAACCATTTTTGTTCCTGGCGGGTATTGCAAACGTAATCGACTGAATACTTTATACTGCTCTTTATAATTTGCAAATCGAACAATATTGATATAACGTTTTAACAATTCTGTTGTCTGCTTACCCGGAAGTAGCTTAAAAAAACGATTAAATTGCCGCAACAAGGCAAGCAACACATTATGTCCAGCAGGAAAAAGTAATATGAAAATGACCAATATAAGGGCTTTCCAAACCCAACTTCCGGTAACAATCAACAAATTCGTCCTTATGAGGAAATTATCGAAACGATCCAGAAAAGGTAAATTAATGCTTTGGTTAGCGAGCCAGGGTCTAAACACCGGCTCATATTGGTCATGGAAAATCGAAGCAATAATAATGAGACCTACTAGTCCTTTGAACAATCTCAAAACGAAATATCGCTTCAATGCCATCCTGAATTGGTATAATCCGCGTGTAAGTTTTTTATACCATTCTTTGCGGCGCAGGTTGAATCCTTTATCAATCCACCATTTCACCAGCCCGGCAATCCAACCGGTTCGTATCAAATAGTATAGCGGCCAGGGGACAATAGTCTTAGCGAGCATCTGCGGCACATCTTTTACGGTAAATATATGGGTGTGGCAATTAATGATTGGTGTCGTTGGTTGTGGGTTTTGGTCCATGGCGAGATCTAGTTTTTGGTTGAAAAATTCTAAGACACACTCCATAAATTATTAATCATTAATCTTGCGGTCCTGCTCTTTCTTTCCCTTGCTGGTATGTGTCAGGTATGTTGCAAAGCCTAATTGAATTTGATGGAAATTTGTTTTAGGCTCTGACATATCGTAATTGAATCGATAGCGAAAAAAAAGTTGGTTATAAGGTGAGGGCCGATAAAACGCATATATCTCTGCAGATCCCAACCACCATCTTTTGGGATAACCGGTGATTTTTGATCGGTCACCATTTAAGGATTTAATATAACCAGTATAATCAACACTGTCTCTTACCTGAGTCAGTTCACCACTTAATACCCGGTAACGATTCGCCTTATAGGAAAGAATTACTCCATATCGCTTATCAGGATAAATCTGTAAGCATATTTCGGGAATGATTTGAAAGGAGTTGACACCCGATTCACGGATATTGTTATCGTTTAGCGGTTCAAAAGTAGTAGAATCAATTTTGGTACGTAAGGTATCCACGGTAAGAGTTCGTCCAAAATATAAGCCGGTCTTAATTGTAAGAGTGGACTTCAATCCCGGAACATCTATTGTCATCAGAGAAAGATCAGCACCAATTCGGAAAGCCTGGTATTGGAGAAGTTGTAAAGTGGAAGCAAAGTTATTGGGTCGGGAACTATCTGGTTGCTGTGACCCGACGTACTGAACGGGTAAACGCTTATTATTGTTTTCAATCTTACTCATAGAAAAGCCCGGAGTAAGATAATTAAGGTACCCAATATTGTATAAATTCCAGATTCCCTTGTGCCTGTTATTCCAAAAGTTCATCTTTTTGGACAATTCGAGTTGAACAAGGCCGTTAGGGTTATCATTATCAATACCTTTGAGATCGGTAAACACTTTTAATTCCAGGATTTTAGAAGTTCTTTCTTTTTTCAGGTTGACCACCGTTTCCTCCTTTTCAATTTTTTCGTCCAGTACCTGGTTTACCGGCGAATAGTCTTTTGAATCAATATCGAGAGTCTGATCAAAGTCAAGCAGGTCTCCGAGTCTTAGTTTTAAACGCTCTACCTGCAGATTATTTTTACTGGCCCGCTCAAATATGGTTCTTTCTAAAAGGTTAACTTCATAGAGCTTTCTGAAATCTCTTCGAGTAGAAAAAGGAATAGGATAACTGTTCTCAAATTTCAGCAAAAGGTCATTCCCAGGAATCTTTCCTCTTACTTTGATATTTTCAATAAAGCCATCTTGGAATTGAATTTGAAGATAATAAACGGTAAATCCGACTGCCTGACTAGAGTCCTTACTATTTTTCGATATTTTCAGCGTCCCAACAGACTCAGTCCATATAAATTGCTTTTCACTTGAAAGTATTTCTTGCCTTGCTATGGCATATCCTTGTTTACGGTTATGCCGGGAAAAATCTATCCTCAATTCGTTAAATGAATTCATACGGTCTTCATTAATAAACACTTTATTTTTATTTTCAGCCTGCCTTTTTGTTTCCTGCATTAGTTTACGTTCCTGCTCCTTTTTTATTTTTCTGGTCCAGATCATAGTCACATTGATATTTTTGCGAATCGTTAATTTACCTGCATATGCATCATCGTCGTTCACTTCCAGACCGGCTTCCAGCATGTGCTGATAAAGATTCATTTTTTTAAACCTATTTACCAATACCGTTACTTTCGAAGTATCGTTTTTACTGGGCACACCTGCCCCGCATAAGCCATACAAAGATTCATTCAATTTGTCATAAAATAGTGCTTCATTCAGTTGTCTGACGGAAAAACCAGTAAGAGGGTTTCCTTTTTTATCTACAAATGAAATTTCAAACTCAGCGTCAGGTGTTTTATTCATGATTATTGAGGCAACCTTAGTAAGTTCGGGGCATGATTCGATGAAACTTTTTTCATTAATTACAGTTGAATCTTTTTCGTTAAACAGGGATAAATTATAGCCCGAAAGTGAGCTATCTTTTTTTGCTGAATCAATCAATTGCAGCAGATTTAATGCCAATTGAATGAACACTGTATCTTGCTTTACATCTTCTCGTTCAAAGAACGCTGCCACATTTTGAAGAGTTATAAAATTCTTGGAGGTATTAAAGGCTAAAATAAATTGGTTGGCACTGTCCTTCCAGGAGATTGTCATGCCTTCAGCCTCCGGTGCGCGAACATCTACTTTTAACAATTGTTGGGCATGCAAAGAAACATCAATGCTAACAAGCATGATCAAGCATAATAAGGTTCTCATAATCCAGGTTTATTAGTTAAATGAAAGGCATATTTTTTTCAAAGGGAATTGAAGCCGTTAAGTTTGCAAGTTTGGTCGAAAGAGAAAAATCTTAACTTCTGCAAATAAATTTCCAAAAGGTCTCCCGCATGGCTCATAGGTATGCTTGCAACGAATCCAATGCAAAAAAATTAAACCATTGTCATTTTCATGTTTGCCGAATTCATAAGTACGATCAGACTTCCAACGATTAGTTTAGGTAGGTAAAGAATCTATCTCATGTAGGTAATTTTATGCTCAACTGATTCTTTGGTACTTGAATGTAAAATAAATTTTCATAGTAGAAATGGAATTCTCATAATTTTTTTTAACTGATATTCAAAATAAGTGTATACACTAATTTTTTTTATAATTTCACTCATCCAATGGATTTTCTTTCTCATTGATATAGCTCTTTTAATCTTCCTTTAAGAAAAAACATTTCTACTCACGATCATTTTCGAGATGTTGTTTAGTTATTTCGACTTTTAAATCTCCTAATAACGAATTGAAGTAATTTCAGCTAGGTGTTAGTTCAACGTCCTGGATTGACCTTAATGGTATCTAATACAATTCTACCATTACCGCTAGTCTAAATTAAAAATTTGTAATATCCAAGCAACCGTTTTTTCATTCTTTTTTATATGGTTAAAACACCCTCTGCCGATCCTTTTTTAATAAATAACTTGGCAACCATGCCAATTAAAAACTAGGGTTTATGTACCCTTCAAAAGACTCATTAATTTATTCCCTGAGCTTTTTAAAGATTTTTACTTTTCAAGTAAGTAAGCAAGAAATCATTACTTGAAGTTTGGAAACAGATCATGGGCAGTTAGACAATTTCTCCTTTCACTTTCAATCGGAATTGAATATCAATCTTCAGGTGGGAAAATATGCCTACGAATGAAAGATATTACTTAACAGACCTACCTGGCTTTTCGTCGTTTAAAAAATTGTGGCTAAACTCTGGAAGAAAAAACAGCAGATCCTGCACGATTTAAAATTGAAATAGCAGACAATGTAAGGATCATGTATGAGAAATTTGCGGGCTTTGTCAACTACCTTAAAGAGGTAAATGGAAAGATCAACAATGCCCTAAAGGATTATGAAAAAATTTTTAAAAAAATATATACCCGTGGTGAAAATGTGGTGGGAAGGAACAAGAATTATGTAGGATTGAAGTTAACTCGGGTAAAATTTTACCAGAAAAAAATGTAAAGGATCCGAAATGGTTTAATGAATTTAATTTTATCAGGTGCCTCTGGTTGTCATAGAACCTTACCCATGAAGAATCTGACTAGTAACTAACGAATTTTGGTTTTAACAAATAAAATCACTTGCATTATTGAAACAAAATAGATATTTTCGACAACTTCTAACATACCCTATTAATACTTTACTTCTGAGCCTGTAGCAATAGCCTAATATTGTAGCTTCTTACAATTATACTTTTTTTAGGGATTATATAGATTTACGCAAATAAAGGACCTTATTGATTTATGAACGTTTTCAACCTCCATAATAATATCATGTCTGACTACAAAGCCTATATTGAAAGCTTTGTAAACATAGAAGACGAAACTATAAAACGACGAGTACAGAAAGAGGTAGCGGAAGGAAAACTCTGGCCTGCCCCCCTTCTTCAGTTCAATCCGAGTTTTATTGAAGGAAAAAGCCTTAAGGATTTGATAGCGGAAGGCAAGATTAATCCGGAATTGAATAATGTTTTTAAGGATTACCGGCTATATAAACACCAGGCAGAAGCCCTCAGAATTGGTGCGGAACGAAAAGGCTTCGTAGTTGTTTCCGGCACGGGTTCTGGTAAATCATTAACCTATATTTCCACAATACTTGATCATTTGTTTAAAACAGGTGGCGAATCAAAGGGAGTTTCAGCTATTGTGGTCTATCCTATGAATGCCTTAATCAATTCCCAGTTTTTGGAATTCGGGAAATATGCAGAAAAGTATAAAAGCAATACAGGCAAGGACTTTCCAATTAAAGTAAAAAAATACACGGGTCAGGAATCATCCGACGACAAAAAAGATACAGTTCTCAATCCCCCGGATATTTTGCTGACAAACTATGTGATGTTGGAATTGTTACTGACGAGAAACGCCGAAGAGAAGTTGCGGAATAAAATATTCGATTCCCTTCAGTTTTTGGTTTTTGACGAACTCCATACTTATAGAGGAAGGCAGGGTTCTGATGTTGGTCTGTTAATACGGAAACTAAAAGCACAATGTAAGAGTGAGCCCATCTGCATAGGTACATCCGCTACGATGGCGTCCGGTGTTACCTGGCAGGAACAACAACGGGCGATTGCCAAAGTAGCCAATGATTTTTTTGCGCCCACTTTAACGTTTCAGCCAGAACAGATAATAGGTGAATACCTGGAAAAGGTGACTACCGGAACAGCAAACGGTGCTATCGTTAGTGACGCTTTAAAAAACAATTCTGGATTTTTGTCAGTTTCTGAATTAATATCACACCCTGTTTCAATCTGGCTTGAAGAAAACGCTATTCTTGAACAAAGAGACGACCGCTATTTCAGGGCAAAACCAAGTACATTTCAGGAAATTATAAAAGATCTCTCATTATTTGCAGGTATCGATAATAAAACCTGCGAAAAGGCCTTATTACATTATTTACACAACCTTGAACTCTTCAATAATCAGCAATCCGCTGCTGACAAAAAAACCTATTTTCCATTTAAGATTCATCAATTCATCAATCAAACAGGTTCGGTTTATGCTACACTTGAGTCTCATAACACAAGAGAACTCGAATTAGATGCTATAGCCAAAACCAGCCCGGAAAAAGGGGAAAAGCCATTTTTCCAAATTGCTTTCAGCCGTATTACTGGAGCTGATTTGTATTGTGTGCTACGTGAAGATACTTTGAATCGATTCTTGCCGAGACCGTTTAATAAATACATTGAAGATGATGATGTGCCGCATGCCGGATATATTATTATTCAAGGAGCTGATACAGATCAACTATGGGATGAACAACGGGATATTGAAAATCTACCGGAGAATTGGATACGTTACGATAAAAACGGTAACCCACAGATAAAAAAAGATTACAAAGGGCGGTTACCAGAAAAAGTTTACGTTGATGCTCATGGGAGAATGAGCGATCAATTGAAGAACGATTACATGGAAGCCTGGTTCATTCCTTACAACTCCAATATTGATTTCACATCAGGTACTGTTTATGATACCCGAACCAAAGAGGGTACAATGTATTCATCCCTTGGGGTGGAAGGCAGAAGCACTTCTACCAATGTATTGGTTTTTTCAATGATCCGGCAAATGAATACTATGGGGTTGAAAGATAATATCCAGAAGGTGTTAAGCTTTACAGATAATCGGCAGGATACTGCGCTCCAATCTGGTCACTTCAACGATTTTATTAAGGTAGGGCAACTACGTTCCGCAATCTGGAGAGCCTTAGCTGTAAAAGGGACCCTCGATTACACCACAATACTGGAGACAACCTATGAGCAACTAAAAATAAATCTTGATGAATATGTGCTAAAGTCAGCAGACCCCGGAACCTATCAACACGAAGAAAATATTAAAGCCGTAAAAGGGGCCCTTTATTATAAGATAATCCATGATCTGAGAAGAGGCTGGAGAGTGATATTACCTAACCTGGAGCAATGCGGCCTTCTGAATATTAATTATCGTTCAATTGAACAAGAAGTAGAAAGAGAGAAATGGAAAAACCACCAGGTAACAGGGCGACTTTCATCGGAACAGATGAAAGAACTGATTTTTCAGTTACTGGATTATTTCCGAAAAAGTAGCGCCATCCATTTGAATGCTTTGACACTAACAGAAATTGACAAAAACTATCGGGTATTTAAAGAAAATCTTAAACCAAGCTGGCTCTATACTTCGAATGAGAAAATACTTTATCCTTATCATGTAAGAGTTATACCTACTACAAGAAGAAGAAATAATCTGTACATGGTTAGTGCAGGATCAAGAAGTGCGCCTGGAAGATTCATAAAAAACTTCCTTCATACCGAAATAGATTTTCGCTTTTCAAATGCAGCGGAATTTGAAGAATTTATTATATGGACTCTGGATGAATTGTCAAGATCTGGCTTTCTGTACAGGGATGACAGAACCATTGATATTCCATTATATCAATTAAACGGTACACATATTCTCTGGAAGAAAGGCAATGAGCAAACAGTAGTAATAGATAAAGTAAAAAATCCCTCTTACCTTTTGCTGACCCCGCAAATTAACCAATACTTTAAAGGTTTTTACAAAACCGATTTTGCTGCTGGTAAAACTATTCGGGCAGGTGAGCATAGTGGACAATTGAAAAATGATCAAAGGATTAAATTTGAGGATCAATTCCGAAATGGTGATTTGAGCTTGCTTTGTTGCTCCCCCACTATGGAATTAGGTATTGACATCAGCGATTTGATGGCTGTGCATATGAGAAATGTGCCACCTGATCCCGCCAATTATACACAAAGAAGCGGACGAGCAGGCAGAAGCGGACAAGCTGCTTTGGTTTTCACATATTGCTCAGCAGGCTCTGCACACGATCAGCATTATTTCCAACACCGTATTGACATGGTTGCTGGCATTGTGCAAACTCCAAAACTTGACTACGGTAATGATGAATTAGTGCGTGGACATTTATATAGTTTGTTCCTCGCCGAAGCTGGTATCGAAGATCTCAACAATTCATTAGCTACACTGGTAGACGAAACACCCGGGCCGGATTCTCTAAAACTTAGATCAACAGTTCTTGAAAAACTAAGTCTTAAACCGGAACAAATTGAAAAATTGGTAACCATCTTCAACGAGACTGTAAAAGATTTTAAGGATAGTGAGGGATCAAAAGATTGGTTGAATGAGCAATGGATCAGAAAGCAATTAAATGATGCCATTCAAAGATTTGATAAAAGCCTTGATCGCTGGAGAATATTGTATAGAAACGCCTTGACTGTAATACAAAGGTCTTCGCTAATTGAGAACGATGTTACTATTCCATCTTCTGATGAAAGAAAACGTAATGCCACGAGGGAAAAAAGGTTTGCGTTGAAGGAAATTGATTTACTCCGCAATGTACCTCCACCCAATAAAAGCACTAACGAGCAGTCAGAATTTACTCCTTATCGTTACCTGGCAGCAGAGGGGTTCCTGCCGGGTTTCAACTTCACCCGTTTGCCTGTACGTTTATTTGTTCCACATGAAGATGGACAATATATTTCAAGGCCGAGAGCCCTAGCCATCAGGGAATTTGGCCCCCGTAATTCTCTTTACTACATGGGCAACAAATTCATGGCGGGCCGGATGCCGGTAAATGAGCTCAATACTCAATTGGGGAGGGCTAAAATATCATTGGCTACAGGATATATTCTTACTGATCAAAACGGAGATTATGATCAAAACATGGATCCATTCGGACATATTGAATTAAACAGTGATAATAACAGGGAACTCTTACACAACCTGTTACAATTGAGTGAATGCAGGGCCGATGAACAGGGACGAATCACTTGTGAAGAGGAAGAAAGAATGAGAGAAGGATTCCAGATTGATACCTTCTTCACGATGAAAGGCAACCTGAACAGTGTAAAAAAATTAAAAGCCACTGTTGCAGACGAAGAACTGCTTGAAATATCTTAC
Source organism: Chitinophagaceae bacterium (assembly GCA_041743125.1). Classification (GTDB taxonomy): domain Bacteria; phylum Bacteroidota; class Bacteroidia; order Chitinophagales; family Chitinophagaceae; genus Terrimonas_B. The sequence continues at coordinate 31,282 of JBGTNK010000193.1, read as the reverse complement.
CTCCCCGCTGTTTCGTTGTACAAAATAAACCGCAAGTGGCGTACTTCTGATACGCAAGGTTTCTATATGGAGGAAAATTCTGGTATCTGGAAAAAACCATCGGCAGTGACCAATGCGGCAGCAAGCCTCAACCCTGTTTCACTAATTAATGTTCAGCTATTTACTGATTATACTGCCGATGCTATTTACATCAAGCCATTAAAAAACCTGAACCTTGCCAATCAACAGGACGGGGCCATTACTTTATTGTATGCGCTGAAACGGGCTATCGAAAATATTTTCCAGGTAGAGAGTCGTGAAATTGGCGCTGAAATAATGGGTAAAGAAGAAGAACCAAATATCATGATATATGAAGCTGCCGAGGGCAGCCTTGGTATTTTAAAACAAATAATTAAAGATCCCGTCATATTCAGACGAATAGCAGAAGAAGCTTTTGACATCTGCCATTTTAATAAATCAACAAATGATCAACAGCCTTTTGGTGTGGCTTCCTATCATGACTTATTAAGCTATTTCAACCAGCAGTATCACCAACAGGTAAACAGGTATGACATAAAAGACGCTTTGGAGAATCTTATACAGGCTGATTATACCATACAATCTAATAATGCTTTTGATAGCTATGAACAGCAATTTGATCACCTGATGAACCAGGTAGATCAATCTTCTACGACAGAAGCACAATTATTAAAATACCTCCACAAAAACAAACTTAGGTTACCTGATTCCAATCAGCATGATCTTCGTCCAAAAGGCTGTAATACAGTGCCCGATTTTCTCTACAATGGAGAAGTGCATGCCTGTATTTTTTGTGACGGTATTCATCATGATCCGGACCACATAAAGCAATTGGACGCTCAAAAAAGAGCTTGCGTTGAAAACCTGGGCTATGAAGTAATTGTGTGGCATTATAAGACACCGTTAGAAGAATTAGTAAACCAATACCCTCATATATTTTCAAAAATTAGTGCATGAGTAAACAATACACAGCTGGTTCATTAGTGAATGTGTATGACAGAGATTGGGTGGTACAACCAAATGCTGACCCTGATTTAATATTGTTGAAACCTTTGGGCGGATCAGAAGAAGAAGGAATTGCTATTCTTAAATCATTGGGTTTCCCGGAAGATAAAATAGTTGATACCACTTTCCCCTATCCGGGCATACAGGATATTGCAGACTTTGCCTCTGCAAAACTAATGTATGAAGCTACCCGTCTTCTATTTCGAAGTGGTGCCGGACCCTTTCGCAGTTTTGGTAAGCTAAGTTTTCGCCCTCGCTCCTATCAGTTAGTACCTTTGATAATGGCTTTGCGCCAGGATGTAATTCGTTTACTTATTGCAGACGATGTGGGCATTGGTAAAACAATTGAAGCAGGTTTAATTGTTCGGGAATTAATTGACAGGGGTGAATTAAAAAGTTTCGCTGTGATCTGCCTACCACATCTCTGCGAACAATGGCAACAGGAATTAAAAAGCAAGTTTGATATTGAAGCAGTCATTATCCGTTCTGGAAACATCAGCTCATTAGAAAAAGGGTTGCCGCCACATACAAGCATTTTCCGGCATTATCCATTCCAGGTTATTTCAGTTGATTATGCTAAAACAGAAAACAACCGTAGCTGGTTTTTACAGGAATGTTCGGACTTCGTTATTGTTGATGAGGCCCATACCTGTGCTAACACCTCAGGCAAACAAAATAGCCAGCAGCAACTTCGCTATGCACTATTAAGAAGATTGGCGGATAAAAAAGAAAGAAATATAGTGATGCTTACGGCAACTCCCCATAGCGGCAAGCCGAATGAATTCCAATCAATATTAGGATTACTAAACAAAGAATTTGATCAAGCTGATTTTGATTTAAACGACAAGGCTATCATAAAAAAAATAATCCCTCATTTTATACAGAGACGCCGGGTTGACATCAGGAAGTTCCTGAATGAAGAAACGCCCTTTAGTGACCGGATACCCGGCGAACTGGAATATGAACTCAGTAATCAATATGCAATTTTCTTTGACAAGATGATTTTGTTCGCCCGTGATATTGTAAAAGAAACTGACAGTACTCAATTTCGTCAGCGAATAAAATATTGGGCTGCGTTGGGTATACTTCGTGGTATTATGAGTAGTCCTATGGCGGGTATCAGTATGCTGCGTAACAGGGCTTACAAAAAGGATGAAATAGAAGCTGCTCAGGTTTTTGAAGGGGAAGAAATATTTGACTTACTGAATAAAGATAGGGATACATTGCCTGTTGATCTGCTGAATTATTCCGAATTCAAGGATGGGGAAATTCGGAAACTCAGGTCTATGACAGATGAATTGCAATCCTTAATAGGAATTGAGAAAGACAGAAAGGCCGGAAAGGCCTTGCAAATCTTAAAAGAATGGTTAACTGAAGGTTTGCATCCTGTCGTTTTTTGCAAATACATTGAGACTGCAAAATATCTTGGCGACATACTTCATCAATTGAAGGCTGAATTTCCAAACCTGCAAATGGAAGTCATCACGGGTGAAATGCATGATGAAGAAAGAAAAGAAAAGATTCAATTATTATCCGAGCAACAAACCTCCAGGCGCTTACTGGTTTGTACTGACTGTCTCAGTGAAGGTATTAATTTACAGGAGGGCTTCAACGCTTTGTTGCATTACGATTTACCCTGGAACCCAAACAGGTTGGAGCAAAGAGAAGGCCGCATTGATCGTTTTGGTCAGACAACTAAAAAAGTAAAAACTTTTCTGCTTTATGGTAAGGACAACCCGATAGACGGGATTGTATTAAGAGTGCTTCTAAGAAAAGCAATAGAAATAAAACAACAGATTGGCATATCAGTTCCTTTCCCAGAAGACAGCAAATCAGTGATGGAGGCCGTAAGTGCCGCAGTTTTATTAAATCCAAACTTAGCCAAAGTATCAGCTACACAATTAACTATTGGTTTTAAAGATCCCGTAGCCGATGAAGAACTGAAAGTAGGCCATGCTTATGAGGAAGCTCGAAAAAAAGCGGAAGAACTTCGTAACCGCTTTGCACAAGATAAAATGCTGGAAGATTTAGATATAGAAGCTGATCTGAAACAAACCGACGAAGCACTAGGCAACTCACATGCAGTTGAACAATTTGTAAAATTTGCAGTTGAATTTTTGGATGGCCATATCAAAGCATGGAAAACCGGGTACAAAGTACAGGCAGGAAATTTGCCTGTAGTTATAAAAGCTTTATTCCCTCTCAAAGGAGATTGGGCTATCAGCTTTCAATCCCCAACTCCTGAAGGATTACATTATGTAGGTCGCAATCATCCATTAGTAGAGAACCTTGCGCAGATTATTATTAGTGGTGCATTTGAACACAATGGGCCCAAAGTGGCAAGGGCAACCTTATTCCGTACGGATGCCGTAGAAACCAAAACGGTATTAACCATTCTTCGTGTACGAAATGTAATGAAACGTAAAAAAGGAATTGGCGAACTGGTAGCAGAAGAATTGGTTTGTTGGGGCTATCGTAACCAAATTTCTGAAAGCAATATGCTATCACATGAACAGGTAAAAGAATTATTGCAATCGCTTACTGTAAAGCAGGACATCAACCTTGCTCAACAAGAACGATTTCTTCAACAGGAAGCAGAACATATACAAAAGAACACAGAAGTGTTGAATGCCTTAGTAAAACAAAGAAGCGAAGCAATGGTCCAACTGCATACTAAGTATCGTAAAGCACTTGGTATAGAAGATTATATTGTCGGCACAATTGTGCCTCCTGATGTGTTAGGTGTTTATATTATTTACCCAAAGTAATTCGATAAGTTGTAAATTTTTTATGATAAGTATATATAAAATGTCAGAGCTAATCAGTTTGAATGACAAATACGGAGTTTCTGAGAATATAAACATAAACTGGGTATACGACTTTTCAAGAGAACATTTAACGGGATTGATAGGAAAATTAGGAAAGCAAAATGTTGGCGAGCATCTATTTTCTAAGGTCAAAATGGAAATAGCACAACCCATTGGTTATATTGTTGAAATTGGAGGGGCATTGGCAATAACGAAGTATGATGATTTCGAAAATCTAGCGGAACAAAAAAGACACTCAGTTATTAGTATGTATGTAGCTATGTTAGATATGCTTTTGAATTTACATCTATTTAATGATTATCAATATGATAATGGCGGTGCCTATTTTTACAACATTGAAGCCCATAATGTTCTCCTTTCCAGAGTGATAAATTTTCAAACTACTCGTGATACGCTGGAATGTAGCAACTATGCCGATTTTGTAAATACTATGTATCTGATGCATCTGATCGGATTTACAAATTGCTCCAAATTAAAGTATATAACCCTTAAAAATGAATCGGAGAAAAGGAAGTTACAAAAGTTAAATCCTTTTGGTAATAAACATGATGAATTTGACAGTTTTTCGTCGATGATTGCAATTTCACTTACTTCTTTTTCATTTAGTTCAAGCCGGTATGAAATATGGAGAAATGAAATTCTCCTCGATTCTGGTAATGCACAAACAGAAATTAGGGGTGAGGTAATTTATTCACAATCAGAAAGTCGAGAACAATTGCAAGTAAATCTGGATTTTACTAAAAAACTGAACGATTTCATTTTACCTGAATTCAGGTTTGATGCATTTGTAACATTTGGCAATAGGCTGCTCCTATTCACTATTCCACAATCAAGAAGTGAAGATTGCCCTGGGTTGTCCAACTTCAGATCGGTTTTTATTGCGACCAGTTCAGAGAATTTTCTTGAGAAAAAACAGCCATATGGCTGTTCATTGTTCTATAAAAATAATTTATTGACAAAAGTTAGTTTAACTATTAACGCTCCGGATTCAACATTGGAGTTATACACATAGACCATAAAAAATGCTCTATCCATCTATCTACACATCAGGTAACCTCATTTCCCAGGAGCTAATTGATAAATTGGATGATGATAGTTATCTCGGTCAACGTCCATCCGATTTTGGATTAGAAAGCGGCATTCGCACCCGCCAGGATATTGCCCGTGCCTGGACAGATGCTAACGATTATTGGAAGATTTTTAAACGCAAACTAGATGCGTTGAAAGATACCGAACGCGGCACTACCGAAACCCGTAACCAATGGATGATTCCATTGTTGGGTTTGCTGAGTTACGACCTTAACTATATTCAACAAGCCGAAACAGTAAACGACAAAAGTTATGACGTGAGCCATCGAGCAACCAATCGTGATGCATTGCCAGTATTGATCGTAAGTGCAAAAGATGGACTGGATATAAAACCTGAAGGCATTACCCGTTACCGCATGAGTCCTCATGCACTATTACAGGAGTACCTGAATGTAACAGAGCATACATATGGACTTGTTACCAATGGCAAGCTGTTACGATTGCTAAGGGATAATGGCCGGGTCACCCGCCTCACTTACCTGGAGTTTAACCTGGAAAAGATTTTTGAAGAAGACCTTTATGCGGATTTTGCCCTGCTTTATCGCCTGTTGCATATCAGCCGTATGCCGCAGAGCCAGGGGCAGGTGGCCGACAGTATTATTGAGAAATATTACCAACAAGCTATTGAAGCCGGTACACGCATCCGTAACAGTTTAAATACCGCAGTCGAAGAAGCCATTAAAGTGTTGGCTAATGGATTATTGAAACACCCGGCCAATGGTGATTTGAGACAGCAATTACAGGCAAGCCAATTAAGTAGCCTCGATTTTTACCAGGCACAACTACGGTTGGTATATCGTCTCTTGTTTGTAATGACCATTGAAGAACGGAGATTGGTATATCCGGAAAACCTGCCGACAGAACAGCAAAGCCTCAGCAACATTTATTACAGTCATTACAGTTTGCAACGACTGCGCAACCTGGCCGGTAAAAAACATTTGGTGCAGGGCAGACATCATAATTTATACATACAACTATGGCATAACTTTCAATTGCTGGAGCAACAACGTTATGCCGAAAAATTAGGTATGCAGGCTTTGGGCAGTGGTTTGTTTGAACCCGGCAGATTGCAACCATTGGACAGCTGCAAAATGTACAATAAAGATTTACTGCAAGCCCTCTGGCACCTGAGCTATTTTACCGATGAAGAAAGCGGCCAAACCATACGGGTGAATTACGGGGCATTGAATGTAGAAGAATTTGGTAGTGTGTATGAAGGCTTGTTAGAATACCAGGCACAGGTTGCTGAAGTAAACGGTCAATGGCAATTTGTTTTTGTACACAGCAACGAACGCAGCAAAAGCGGTAGCCACTATACTCCTGAAGAATTGGTGCAGCCACTCATTAAGCACAGCTTGGAATATTTGATAGAAGATAAGCTGAAGGAAAACGATCCGGTGGACGCTTTGTTGAGTTTAAAAATTTGTGATGTGGCCTGCGGCAGCGGACATATCTTATTAAGTGCTGCGCGACGAATTGCACTGGAAGTCGCCCGCAAACAATTTAATGAAGAACAACCCAGTCCTGAACATTTGCGCTGGGCAACAAGACAGGTAATTAACCATTGTATTTATGGTGTAGATAAAAACCCATTGGCCGTAGAACTTTGTAAGGTAGCCTTATGGTTGGAAGCGCACAACCCCGGCGAACCATTGAACTTTTTAGACCATCACATAAAATGTGGTGATGCTATTGTAGGTCTTGCTCACCGGGAGGAGTTGGACAAAGGAATAGCAGATGAAGCTTATAAAACCCTGCCTGAGGATGATAAAGATATTGCAAGTGCTTTCTTAAAACGAAATAAGCAAGAACGCAAACAACAGGAGCAAAGCAGTTTTGATTTTGATGCAGAAGTAAGTAGTGAAGTACTGCAAATAATAGAACAATATAACTTGTTTAAAAACCTGCCCGAACGTACACCAGAAGATGTAGCTGCTAAAGCAAAAGCACATAGCAACTACGAGCAGGACATACATCGCATACGCTTACGCCAACTGGCCGATGCACAGATAGCCCAGTTCTTCATACCTAAAACTGACGCGAATAAACCTTATTTAATTACAGACGCTGAATACCGAGGATTTTTACGGCAGGTAAATAAACACCTTGGGGTACTGCAAAGTAATAAGCTTGTTTTTGATCAGGAAAGTATTGCAAAACCAAAGCGTTTCTTTCATTGGTTTTTGGAATTCCCGGAAGTATTTACTGAAGGGGGATTTGATTGTATCCTTGGAAATCCACCGTATTTAGGGGGCACATTAATAAGTGGCGCATTTGAAAAGTCATATTATGAGTATCTAATAGCTCATTATTCAGGTGCGTCTAATCGCTGTGATCTATTGGCGTATTTTCTTAGAAGAATTTTTTCAATAATTAGACCGCAAGGATTCTTGTCCTTAATAGCAACAAATTCTATTTCTGAAGGAGATACCAGGACAGGAGGATTAGAAAAGGTCTTAGCTGATGATGGGGTAATAAATTATGCTGCGCGGTCTATTCCTTGGCCTGGAAAGGCAGCTGTCATCATTTCTCTAATTTCAATTTTTAAGGGCCATTATAACAAAAGAATATTTCTCCAGAATAATTTGGTTGCTGAAATAAATTCGTTTCTAGAACCCGGAATAGTGGAAACACCGCCTTTAGCCCTAATTCAAAATGAGAATATAGGTTATAATGGTAGCTATATTTTTGGTGATGGTTTTCTTCTTGAGCCTGAATTTGCAAAAGACCTAATAAAATCAAATCCTGAAAATAATAAAATACTATTCCCATATTTAAATGGGGATGATTTAAATAGCTCTTATTTACTAAATGCAAGCAGGTGGGTAATTAATTTTGGTGATAGAACTATCGAAGAGTCAAAAAAATACGAAGAGTGTTTTCGTATTGTAGATGATAGAGTAAAGAAATTTAGGCAATCAAAATCAAAGGAAGTTGCATCTGCACCCTGGTGGCAGTTTTGGCGATTACGAAAAAATCTATATCAGGCTATTAAAAAATTAGATCGGGTCTTAATTCACACTAGAGTAACTAAAACCCATGGCTTTTCATTTGTACCTGCAAACATGGTTTTTTCAGATGCAACAGTTGTAATAGCGAGCAATGAAGCTTTTATGTTCTCTTATCTGCAAAGCTCTGTTCATGAAGCGTGGGCATGGAAGTACAGCTCTAAATTAAAATCAGATAGAAGGTATTCTGTTGAGGACTGTTTTCAGACTTTCCCTTTTGCCCAAAATTTCTTACCATCCCATAGGCAACAATTAGAACAAGTCGGTGAACAGTATAATGAGCACCGCCGCCAGCTAATGCTGACTATGAGGTTGGGACTTACCAAAACCTATAATATCTTCCATGCAGCAGAAATACAACCAGACATTACAACCGCAGCCCTGCTGGGCTTAGAGAAAAAAGCCATCCAAAATCAAGGGGGCAAGGAAGTTTGGATTCTATGGAATCATTTGCAAAAGGCGCCAAGTACTTGCTTAATAGAAGACGTCATTGCACTCATCATCAAGCTTCGTGAATTGCAGGTACAAATAGACAATGCTGTATTGGATGCGTACGGTTGGAATGATATACCATTGGAGCATAATTTCTATGAAGTAGATTATTTGCCGGAAAACGACCGTATCAGGTACACCATTCATCCGGAGGCCAGAAAAGAAGTGTTGAAGCGGTTGTTGGAACTGAATCATCAGATACATGAGGAGGAAGTGAAGAAGGGGCTGTGGGATAAGAAAGGTAAGAAGAAAGGAATAATAACTGGAACTAAAGACTCTAATAGCCCTGAGCTCTTTTCTTAATAAAAATCTTATCTATGGCATTAAACATAACCTTTGATGATCTTGTTATAGCTTACCGTAAAGCTAAAGCGGATGCATTCTATGAGAATGGTCACAAAACTGCTCTTTCTTTTGCCCAGTATGAAATTGATCTATTTGAGAATCTTAAAAAGCTCCAGGATAAATTGTATTCTAAGAACAGAAAGTGGCTGGAAAATAGCGACTTCATTGGTGGCTATGCTTTTGTCTTGAAATCAATAAAAATTGCCGAATCAGAAGAACCTGAAAAAAAAGAGGAATTCATATTTTATTCAGATAGTAAAAGACAATGGAGTAAAACTGAACCCGTCGATGTTAGTTTTAGAATTATTGGCCAGCACCCTGTAGAATTTCACATACTGTCGTCTTTGTGGATCAACAAAGTTGCATATAGACTTGAAACAGCCGTTAGCGAAAATAGTTATGGTTGTCGATTGAAACGTCCTGGGCAAACAGCAACTAGGTTTGTACCCGTATTCAATGAGAATGAAGAGGTGAAACCAGACAAGTATCAGCTTGGACATTTCAGATCATATTTTGGTGATTACAAAAGATGGCAGGTAAATGGCATCAAAGCCATCCAATCTTCTCTGAAGGAGGATCGAAAGGTACTGGCTGTAACTGCCGATTTAAAAAAGTTCTACCATCGAATAGATCCTTCGTTCTTGCTAAGTAAAGATTTTCTACTTGCTTTGAAATTAGATGCCTACTCAGAAGAGGAGAAAAGTCTTACAGAAATGCTTGTTGCAGCTATTTCAGCATGGAGTGATGATGTTGCCGCGGAGAAGAAAGTTCCTGACGATTTTAAAACAAATGGGCATTGCGGAGTTCCTTTAGGTTTGGGGGCATCAAAGGTGATTGCTAACCTTCTGCTTACTTATTTTGACAGAGAAGTTGAAAAGGAATTATTGCCCATTTACTATGGCCGTTATGTAGATGATATTTTCCTTGTACTTGAAGACAATGGAAATATTAATTCAAGAAATGATTTCTGGGCTTTTCTTTCAAAAAGATTGGAACATCTGGTTCTATCAGATAATGAAGATCAAAAGGTCGCACAAGAAGACCCAGTAATTAAAATAGCTTACGCTGATAATTCTCTTATTCAATTTGGCGCTGGTAAAGAAAAATTATTTCTTCTGCAAGGAACTAGTGGAGGCTCATTTATTGATACTCTTCAGGAGTCACTTGAGGAGAACAGCAGTGAATGGAAAATGTTGCCGGATTCGGAAGAGGATCTGGAAGCACTTGCACAGGAAATGGCAAAAGCATCATCTGATCTTGAAGAACCAGCTAATGGATTACGTAAATCAGACGGAGTTAGCATTCAACGACTCAAATTTGCATTACATCTTCGAAATTTTGAAGCTATAGTCGGGCTTCTACCTAAGCCATTATGGGATCAGGGTTTAAGGAAATTCTTTTCACTGGCAAAGGATTTCATAGTATCGGCTGATAAGATTGCAACCTATTCAAAGTATTATCCAAGATTAATCAGGCTGGCTATAAGGGCAGAAGAGCCTTTAATTGCTTCAGATGTCTGGAAGCTTATTGATGCTTCATGGAAGGCATTGAAAGCAAAATCTAAAAGAAACCAACGAAGCTTGCTTACATTATCAAACGAATATAATACTGAACTCCTGAAGGAATCGGTTTACACTTCAATTACTTTTGATGGCGATAAATATAGCAACAATAAAAAATGGAATGATTTTTTTGAAAAGACAGGAAACTCCTACGAGGAACTAACTCAATTTAGCGAATTGTTATTTTTTTGTGATTTGCACGCAATTCCTTTCAGGCGAATGTTTATTGAGGAACAAATTCCAGATGCATGGGGAGACCAAAACTATGAGCTAAGCGATTTTGATCAAATGCTTTATTTAAATGATGATATATTTAATATTGCCGAAAGAAAAGAGTTTGTTAGAAAAACTTTGAGTTGGCACTATGAAAACAAAGGGGTGCCTGTCTATTTACCAAAAGCATTATTCTTTTATACCAGGCCCTTTAATACTCTTGAATTGACTCAACTTTATCCCGAATGGACTACGCCTGATGGGTTAATAAAAATCAAACATTTTCTATCACTCTTTAATATACCTCCATTCCAGGCAGATATATCTAATTCCAATGACGGTTCGGGAAAATCGAACAACGATGGGCCGAACATTGTACAACTAAATATCAATGACGAAAATGAAAATTTAAATAGAGTATTTGCTTTGACAAGTTTTCAAACTGAAGAAAGTAGTTGGGTTGCATGGGTACGAGACGATAACAAAGAACCGGACAAAGAAAGATATTCAAGGCTATTCAGATTAATAAATGAAATTTTAAGATGTCATAGCAAGAAAATTAATTACGTAGTCTTCCCTGAATTATCTATCCCCCGAAAGGTGTTAACATACATTGCTTTAAAATTAAAAACAAAAGAAATTTCGTTAATAGCAGGAATCGAATATGAAAAGAGAGGTGTACCAAAGCATCTACCAAGTAGTATTAAAGGATTTGTTTCAAATCAATTGGTATATATTTTAAATACCAGAACTCGAGGTTCGCTGGAACAATTATTTGTTATTCAGGAAAAGATAATTCCTGCAATACATGAAGAAAAGGATCTTTTTTCAGTCGGGGGCAAATGGATGGTACCCAGAAATGAAAATAAATACCTGATCAATCACGGTGGTTTCTTTTTCAGTGGGCTTATATGTAATGATTTATTAAATATTGAAAACAGGCATTATTTAAGAGGTAAGATAGATGCATTAATTGTAATTGAATGGAATAAGGATGTTGAAACCTATGATTCGCTAGTTCAGGCAAGTAGTAGTGATCTTCATTCTTTTATAATCCAGGTAAATAATCGAAAGTACGGAGATACAAGGCTAAGAGGCCCTTATAAGGAGGCCTATGAAAGAGATAAAGTAAGAGTCAGAGGTGGTGAGTTAGATTATTTTGTAATAACGACCCTCGAAGTTAATGAACTGAGGGAATTTCAGAGAAATCATAGATCACCGGACAAGCCATTTAAACCTGTACCTACAGGATTTGAAATGTCTGAAAAAAGGCGAAAGAAGAAGTGATAGAAGAATGGAATTTTTAAGTGTAGCATTTTTGTCAATCAAAAAATACATGGAAATAAAGAAACTTTTTGAATGTGTTGATTTTTTTAAGAAGCTGAATATCGTCGAAGACAATGTAACCACGAATGAAGAGCGGGAAAATGGGCAACTTGTTGTTACAGTGCAATATCGTTTTGAAAAGGAAATTTATCAAACAAAAAAACTTTATTACAAGAACATATCCGGGTTAGGCAATATTAAAAATGAAGAGCTAGTAATTCAATATTTTGAAGAACCTGTTTACTGGCTCGACATTGAAAAACATGGTTGGCCAAAAGGAAGTGGAGAAAGTGACCTGGAAGAAATTGTTATAAACGATATTGCCGCAGATAATGATGATGCCTTTAAAAGTTTTTTAAAAACCCTGGCCAAAAACGATCAATCTGGCTACATACAAAAGATAACTGAAGATGGTAGAAGTGGTCAGTATTATCACAACCTGGAAAACAATAACCATTGGCATGATCTAATTATTCTTATTAAAGCAATAATTGAATCGGGTGGGAAAGAAATTGGCAAGAGGTATTTTTCAAGATTAATTTTCAAATGGGATGGCGACAAGAACACAGACAGGTATAGATCGACCCTGACAAACAAAGCCTATCCTTGCACAAGAAGTTTAATTGACTGTTTATATAAAAATGTCAAATCAATTCAAATGGATTTAAAGCAAACCGATTTAATTTCGCTATTATTATTTAAAAAGCAAATCATTTTACAAGGCCCACCAGGTACTGGTAAAACAAGAATGGCAAAAGAAGTTGCCAGAAATTTGTGTCTCCCATTGAGTATTTCAATAGAACAGATAAAACAAATAATAGTTCCAAATTTAGTTGTCAGGAGTGCAAAAGATTATGTGGATTATAAGATAATAGGATCGGATGATGCCGTAATCAAAATTCAAAATGAAGCAGGTGTTACCTCAAATTCCTCCTACACTGACATAATTCAGTCTTATACAAATAAATCGTGGTTGACTGGGGTTATATTAAATGGAAGTCAATCATATTCTGCAGCGATTGCCAAATATGTATATGAGCAAATAGAAGATGAAAATATAAAGCTAATTCAATTTCATCCGGCCTATTCTTATGAAGATTTTGTAAGAGGTATAACTGCCAAAACAGATGGGACAAATGTTGAATACAAAACGGAGAATAAGACACTGGCGCATTTTGCAGATACTGCCAATGAAAATTTTAAAGATAGCCTAAAGGATAATGAAACATTTGTCAGGGACAAATGGATCAATGAGAAGTTTGAAGAATTCAGGCAGGAAGTTGTAGATGAATTAGCTGAAACGCAGCAAATTTCATTAACTAACAAGTTAAGCTTAGTGGCTGCCGAAGATTCCTCATTTCGCATAAAAAGTGAAAGTTGGGCTGGTGACAATTTAAAATATTCGGAAATAAAAAAACTGTTCAAATACAACGTTCAGAACAAAAATGAGATAAAAAACCATCCGGATATTTTGAGAACAGTATATCACAGAACCTCCTATTATTTTCCTGTCTTAAATAGGTTTAAAAATTTTCTTCGGGAACAAATGCCACCTGTTGGAAGCGAAAAAGGGAAAATATTAAAAAACTTCGTTCTCGTAATTGATGAAATAAATAGAGCTAACCTGCCATCTGTGCTTGGGGAACTAATATATGCTTTAGAATACCGTGGCCAAACAGTCCAAAGCATGTACGAAATGGATGGTGATAGATCATTGGTCTTGCCTCCGAATTTGTACATCATTGGCACAATGAATACAGCTGATCGTAGTGTCGGTCATATAGATTACGCTATTAGAAGAAGATTTGCATTTGTAGATATATTGCCGACAAAGGAGCCTATTCATCCCATTGCTGCCGAATTATTCAAAAAAGTATCTGAGTTATTTATTAAAAACTATGATGCCATTGATTGGAACAACCCACTACTTGAACGCTCTGATTATTTAGCACCAGATTTCAGACCAGAAGATGTTTGGGTCGGTCATAGCTATTTCATATCCGCGAAAAAAAATATTGATGAAGCCAAATCTGAGTTACAATTGAAGTTGGATTATGAAATAAAGCCTTTGCTAAAAGAATATCTTAAAGATGGATTATTACTGGCCTCTGCTGAGGATAAAATAAAAACGCTACATGTCTGACTTATTGAAACTATGGGAACATTATAACCAGCCAGTAGTTGGTTTTACCCTTGACCTGGAAAAGGACTACCACTATCATTTCATCCGAAAAAAGCGGAATGAAGCCTGTAGCTGCATCCGTATTTATCAGAAAGTTGATGTTTGGCATGCTGAGTTATCGTATTTTGTTGGCGTTGATTGGATTTCCAAAACCAAAGCGGTATACGTGGCTCCGAAGCATAATGAAGGGGAAAATCAAACAAATTATCTTGAAATGCTTTTTTCGGCACTTAAACATCCCGAAATAGCCTCCCATACAGAAGACCTCTTTGAAATAAAGTGGGATAAAGAACAAATTAAAATCAGCCAACAGGAGGATTTGCTTACTCCTTTATTAGTTGTACAATATTTGCAGGTGGTAAAGGAAATAGTACGAAAAGGGTTAAAGAAGTCATACTACAAAGTCGAACAAAATCTTTATGGAAAGGCAAAAGGGAAAATTTTAGTTGGACAAACAATCAAACAGAACCTCCTGAAAAATAAGAAGCTTAATACTTTTTGCTCGTTTGATGAATTTGGGTATAATAATGTTGAAAACAGGCTGTTAAAAAAGGCGCTGACATTTGTTCAGAGATACTTACCAACCCTTAGGAATCTACAAGCCGAAAAATTCACCAATGAAATTTTTAACTACATTAACCCGGCTTTCGAGTTCGTTTCTGCCGACGTAGATATAAACCTGGTAAAGCATTCCAAATTCAATGCGTTTTATAAAGAGTATTCTGAAGCCCTTAGGCTTGCCAAATTGATTTTAAAAAGATTTGGCTATAATATTACTAATACTCAACCCCAAACTAGTATTAAAACTCCCCCATTTTGGATTGACATGAGCAAATTGTTCGAATTGTACGTGCTTGGGCTATTAAAAGGCCGGTTTGGCAATAAAGTGGATTATCATGTTACTTCTTACTGGAATGAATTAGACTACTTGTTGAAAGAAGAAGACTTGGCAATGGTAATAGATGCAAAATATAAACGCTATGATGAGAAAAGGGTAAGCAATGATGATATAAGGCAAGTAAGCGGTTATGCCAGGTTAAAATCTGTTTACGCCCAACTTGGGAAGCCTGAAAATGCAATCATTGATTGCTTGATTATATACCCTGATCAAAAAGACGGACTTGATAATTTTAAGTCTGTCAATTTTAAAGAGCAGATTAACCCAGTTGAGGAATTTGTGCATGTATATAAAGTGGGGGTAAAATTGCCATTAATAAAAGCATAATTATTATATGCCAAGACAACTGCAAGCTGGTTTTTATTCAGATGTATTGCTAAATGCTATCCGCAAACACTATAAGGATAATGCTGTTGATGTGACAAAAGAACTGTTGCATTCACTAAGTTTTTTTGAAGCGGATCTTTCACCGCGCAACAATACCCTGGATAAGGAAAGCCAACTCTACAGCCTTTTATCCATTTATCATAACTATTTGCAACGAGGATTACCTACCCATGCAAATATCCTGGTAGAAGAATACCTAAAAAACACCTGGGGCGAAATTGGAAGTTCTGTAAGCGACATCGGTGACTTAGAATATGCATTGCATGATGCTTCAATTGAGTTTACCAAACAATTGTTTTCTTCTCTTTTTATTGTAGATCCGAGGATTGGCCTGGAAACACTGAATAATGCTTATTGGAGAGCCTGGCTTGGCAGTGACCTGGAAAAGCGGTTTTTACATGAACATCTATTGTCCCGGATGGGCAATTATTGGCTTCAATTAATAGAGCCCCAGCGATCCGTTTCAAACATTCTTTCTTACAGTTATAAATCCGGTGACTATGTAAAAGAACTCTATAATCATCCGATTGATAATATGGGGGATCAACGAGTGGATTTTGCTGTGGAGTTACCTTGTGTATTTTCGGGTGAGGGTAATAGGGGGCTAATTATTGAAATTGACGGATCTCAACATTTGGGCAACAGAGCGCAGTTCAATTTGGATCAATACCGAGACCAAGCCATGGCCTGCCTGGAGCATACAAAATGGGCCACACTCAGAGCCAGGTCAAACGAATGGGCGTCAATTCCTGTTCTTCTAAATAATTTCAGCAGTTTTTTCCAGGATAAATATTTTGAACAAATCGCTCGTAATTACACAAGCCCAATATGGCAACAACCCAATGGATTGAAAGCCCTGAATCTTGCTTTAACACCGGTTGCTATTGCCAGGATACAAAAAACTTTAATTGAGCTGATCTTAAATGGTGTCTTAGAACTAGATAAGCCAATTTGGAAAATTGCTATAGTAGAAAGGGATGTTGACTGTGCCTGGATTGCAATTGAAGATTTCAAAGATTGTTGGAATCGGATCAACCTGATAGCCGGATTTGAAATTCCCTTACCAGAAATTGAGCTGACAATTTTTAATACAGAAGAATTTATTCTAAATACTTTTCCTGTACAAAAAAAACCGATTCAGAAAGCTAATGACTATCTGGGTATTGTGCTGCTTGATGTAAGCATACTCCAACGATGGGGTATTTCGGAGGCTGTTAGGACTGACCAATCCGTTTATAAGGTGACCATTCGGTCTGCCCATTCAAAGAAAGAAGTAAGAACCTTCATGAGTGCACCGCTTGTAAAATACAAGCCACTGATTGAAATACAGGCGCAGCAGACCGACCTTTTCTGGGAGAATATTCAACATATCAATTACTTTATTCAGTCTGTTTTCCGGAAACAATCATTGAGGCCAGGACAATTACCTATCATCAATAAAGCCCTCCAATTAAATTCAGTTATTGGACTGTTACCAACAGGAGGCGGCAAATCATTGACTTACCAAATCTGTTCAATTCTACAACCGGGTTTAGCTGTTGTGATTGATCCAATCAAATCCCTCATGGTGGATCAAAATGATGGGTTGATCAAAAATGATATTGATGCTACTGTATTTGTGAACTCATCTCTTAAAACGCATTACGAACGCAAATGGGCCCAGGATCAATTAATAGAGGGCAGGGTATTATTTGCATTCATTTCTCCTGAAAGATTACAGATCCCTGGCTTTAGGGCTGCACTGACACAGATGCATGACACTTTTGAAACGTTTTTTTCCTATTGTGTTATAGATGAAGCCCACTGTGTTTCAGAATGGGGACATGATTTCCGTACCTCCTATTTGCGCTTAGGAGAAAATGCCAGAAAATTCTGCAAAACATGGCAAGGCCGACAGATTGTTTCTCTTTTTGGTCTTACTGCTACAGCCTCTTTTGACGTACTCTCAGATGTTAAAAGAGAACTTCAGATTGGAGACGAAAATGTGATTTCCAGTTTGAGTGCTCACCGAAATGAATTGATTTACCAGGTTCATCCTGTTCAATCAGGTTTGGCAGTTGGTGCAACCGGATACTATGCCAGCCAGTCGGTAGGTAATGCAAAAGTTAATAAGCTAAAAACAATCATCAAACAATTGCCGGAAGATATCAATACATACTCCAAAGATGGATTAAGACCTCATAATTTCGAAAGAACCCGCTTTTACCAGGTAAATGAAAAGAATAAGTTTGAAAATGCTATCCTGGTATTTTGCCCGCACAAAAGTGAAAAAAGTCCAATGGGTGTAATTTATGTAGCACCGAGGATTTCTGCACCCGAATTGAAAATCGGGACTTTTTATGGCGCGGATAATTCGATTAATAATCAGCAGGAGGTCTCTTTTTCAGAAATCAATCAAACGAAATATATCAAGAATGATCTAAACCTCTTGGTAGCTACCAAGGCATTTGGGATGGGAATTGACAAACCCAATGTGAGAAGCACGATTCATTTTAATTTTCCATCCTCCATTGAATCCTTTGTTCAGGAAGCAGGTCGTGCAGGCCGTGACCGTAAAAGGGCCATTTGTCACATTCTTTATAGCAGTGATGCCCGGCATATAGACGAGGGATTGATTTCCTCTTTTCATACAAATAACTTCAAAGGTGTTGAACACGATTATGAGATGCTATTGGAACTATTGCAGGAAATTACGTACCCCGCACAAAAAATTTCAAATGAAATATCACAAAAAGTTTTTGAAGATCTGGGGGAATTGCTACAGGTAAGTCCATGGAGTGGTGGAAACAATGAAAGATTATATGTTAATAGAGCTTTCCAGGTTGGATACGGTTTTATTGATTTATCGAATTTAAATAAAAACACCCAAAACGTACATCCGGATATTGGCTCCGAATTGGCTAACCAGGTACTTGATTATATTGTTACTTATATCCAGAAAAAAGGACCCAGAGGAAATTATTTTGAATGGATACAATCTGAAATTGTTGGGAACAGCCAGCCAGGAATTGAAGTACTTTTCAAAAAAATACCTGCTGGTGCTGAACTCCCGGAAATAGAGATTGGCTTTCGGAATAATCGAATAAATATGATTACCCGTTTGCTTAAAGACAATATTGATGAGAAAATTACTGAGTATATCGTAGAAAAGGCGTCTGCTTATTGCGATAATATTGAGGGCTTTTATGACAACATTTCTAAGGAATTTTTAAAGAAAGAAAATATTGATATTTCAAATGAGCTGCCTTTACAAAACGATGTAAATGATAAACTACTAACTAGCTATTTTTTCCAGATTCGGAATGAAATTGACACCTTTAAAGCCATATACAGGCTTTCAGTATTAGGAGTTATAGATGATTATGAAGTGGATTATGCGGCTAAAAGTGTAAAGCTGAAGATTCGAAGGAAAGAGAATGAGCAGTATCTGCACAACCTGGAAGATTACCTGATTCGATATTTATCTCCCAAGAGAGTGAATGAATTGATGACTATTGTGAAAAAAGGAAAGAAAGGAACAGTAATAAGGAATTGCGCCTTTGCTCTTATTGAATATGTCTATAAATTTATTGGCAGTAAAAGAGCCAGGGCAATCAAGGAAATGCAATCAATTTGTGAGATTGGAATTTCCAGCCAGGATCCTGAAGAAATAGAAAGAACTATCAGCCTGTATTTTAATTCGAAATACACTGAAGAGCTGTTGGAAAAAACAAACGAAGGACAAACCTTTACCATTGAAATTGTACAAGAGTATATAGACCTCACACAAGGGATTGCAGACGACCTGGAACATTTAAGAGGGTCAGCAGCCAGAATACTTTCTGACAACCCGGATAATGGAGCACTTCTTACTTTGAGAGCCTATTCAGCACTATTGCTGGAAACGAAATTTGTTCGTGGGGAACTGGCAATTAGAAGCCAGTACCTGGTAGATAAAGCATTGGAAGACCTGGAATACGGATTACTCAGGTTTGAAGAAAATGGGTATAATCTATTGGAAGTACTAAATCTACTCCGAAAAGAATTATTGACGCAAAATCCGGGTCTTGACGGGTTAATAGATGAAATTTCACTTTTACTTTCCGTAAAGCAACATAGCAAATGGATTAAAAAATTCAATAAACAATTTATATCACAGTTATGAATACTTTAGACAAAATTAATTCAGAGCTCACTTCCATGCAGGAAGAGTTATCTCAACTACAGCATTATACACAGGAAATTGGTAAGGCAAAAGATGCTTCTGCGGCGGTTATTAAGATGTCAAAAGATTTTCTTTCCTCGTTTCAGAAAAGAGTAGATGAAATAAATACAGAAATGGGGAAAGCGTCTGCCGATTTCAAGAAGAAATGTAGCGATACGTCTAAGAGCTTTGATGGTGCTAATCAAACATTTCAGAAAGGTATATCAGAAGCAAAACATACGCTGGCAGATGTTGGAGCTGAGCTTTCAATAGTCGCAGAAAAAGTTAATGATCTTGCAGTCAAAATTGAATCAATAAATATTCTTGGTCATTTTGAAAAGATACATGCTTCATTTGCAGAAATAAAATCAATCCAAAATAAACATTACAGCGATATAAACAGTTCCATTCATACAACTATTAACGAACACAGAGCCTCCTCACAAAAAAACAGATCGATGCTGATCGTAATACTAGTTTGCGTTGGGATTTGCCTGGCTTTGGGAGGATTTATTGCATTCAAAATCTCGTAGTCTCTCCAAAATCTTCAAAAACAACAGGGAAGGTTGCAATTGACAACCATAAAAGTTGACTTGGAGGCGCTATGTCGGGCGAAAATGGCATGACTATTAAAAAAAACAAAATACTCTATACCAGAAATTTTATTACTGCCATATTACCTAATGTAAACTTTAAGGGAACTTTTTAAAAACTGAGTACCTAAGAATTACCTCCAAAAATAGCAATAAAAAACCCGCAATTAAAAAGAGCAAATACTTATCTGTGTATGTTTTGTAACTCACTTTTTCAATCATTGATTTTTCAAGACTGTGAATATTCTCAAACCCTATTTTCAGTCCCTCCTTATTTAGAGCATGATAATATTCACCTCCTGTTTCCATTGCAATTTTCCGTAATAATGGTTCGTTAAACTCTGATTTTTCCTTTCCCGGAATATCACCAAAGGGAGTATGTTTTACTACATCAACTTCGTTATCGGAGCCGATCCCAATTGCATAAACTTTTATATTAAACACGGTTGCTAACTTAATAGCAGTATCAGGAGAAACTGCTTCCGGAGAATTAACACCATCTGAAAGCAGGATAATGATTCTATTTTTGCTTTTACTGTCTTTCAGCCTGTTGACACAAGTAGCTATCCCGGTTCCAATAACTGTACCCTCGTTTGATAAGATGCTATCAGTGACATTATTAATCTGCATCAGTACCTCACTGGTATCAGTAGTCAAAGGACACATTGTAAATCCATGACTACTGAAAAGAACAATGCCGATTCTATCGCCGTATCGTGATCGGACAAAATCTTTTGCCAACTCCTTCGAAGCTTCCAGCCTGTTTGGCAAAAAATCCTGGTAAGCCATCGTACCGCTCACATCAAGACATAACATAATATCAATTCCTTCACCCTGTACAATCTCTTCTTCAAAACTATGCCGAGGTCTTGCAAGAGCAATAATTAATGCCCCTAGAGCCACACATCTCAAAACAAAAGGAATATGAAATAATGATTGACCGGGTTCTCTTAAACCAGTTAAGTATTTGGTAGTTGTTATCGAAATCGCCGCCCTTTTCTTTAAATTATTCCTGACATACCAGTAAATAATAAACGGTATAATTATTAACCCTGCCAGCACCCAGGGATATGCCAATTCAATATGTTGCCAGTCATCCAGCATTATATAATTTGAGGTCTTTTGATAATTTCAGGTTGTTGATCTCTAATTTTTTTATTATTTCTTCTGCATCGACAACTGCGCTGTGGAATTCTTCAGCAGGAATGTTTTTTGCAAACCTTTTATCATCGGCATTTTGAAGCAATCTGAAAAATGACTCTTTTAATTCTTTATCAATATCCATCTTATCTAAAAAACCACCCCATTCCGGGGTTGTAAAATGGACTACCTCTTTATTGATACGAAGGGAAAAATATTTCCGGCAAATATGGTATAACCGATGATAATTTTCTTTAGTTGCTGACTGCATGGTTCTTTGATTTTCCCGAAATACCTGTAGTTGTGCTAAAGCCCATTCAAACGGATTTGCTATCTCCTTTTCATCGCTTAACCGTACTTCTTCTTTTCTACGTTTCCTGTTAATCCACCAGACCATTAGCATTATCGCAAAAAAAACTACACCAATTATTAGTAATATTAAATTAGCCCCGCTTTTTACAGTTGAAGTAATAATAATATCCTTCATGTCATGATAGCTTTTTATGCCTGAAATATTAGCCGGATAAATATCAATCACAATTGGCGAAGTGCTTCTGATAATAAATGAATCAGATTTTGGATCTTTGAAAGCAGCTATCAGTGGGGGTATCGCCCATCGGCCGCTGTCAAACGAAGTTATCGTTAAGACTTGCTTAAAATAATTCAAACCGCTTAAAACTGATGAATCAATCTTGCCTCTGTCAGCTACATCAAAGTGACTGAATGTGTCGTGAAACAGGGGCCATTCTGTGATTCTAAATTCCTTCACATTTAGGCTGTCAATAATAAGGCTCAACTTTATTTGTTCCCCGATTACAATTTTATTCCGGTCAACAGAAGCTTTTATAGCCTGAGGATACAGCGATGCCAACTTCAACAGCAGCGCTAAAAGAAAGTAAAGTTTATAACATGATCTTGATTTCATCTTATTCTTTAAAGAAAGAATTGCTGTAATAAATGGAAATATTCTTTACCGGTTTCAAATGTCAATAAATCAGTACCGGTCTTTTTAAACACTGATTTGGTATAGTCAGACATTCTTTGAAATTGGTCCGCATACAATTTTCTTGTGGCCGATCTACTTGTATTCATCAGAATATTTACCCCTGTTTCAAAATCCCTAACCTGTGCCCAGCCAATATTGGGTAACTCTTTATCCATTTTATCAAAAAGTTTAATACCAACCACTGAATGCTTTTGGCTTATTGTGCCTAAAGCATTTTCATACCCCTCAAAGGCAAAATCGCTTAAGATAAAAATTATACTTCTTTGCCGGACATTATTATTCAAAAACTCAAGTGCCGTTATAAAATCTGTTTTTGCGGATGATGATGATGGAGGAGCTGCAAACAACTCGTTAACCATAAATTCCAAATGCTCCTGGCCTATTTGAGGAGGAATAAACTTTTCTTCTACTTTTCCCGAAAAAATCAACAGCCCGGTTTTTTCGTTATTGCTGATGAAAGACTTTGATAAATCAGCACATAATTGGCAGATAAATTCTCTTTTGCTCTGGGAAGTTCCGAAAAGGGTGCTGGCACTGGCATCTGCTAATATATATACAGGCAATTCCCTTTCTTCTTCAAATACCTTGGTATAATGATGGCCCATCCTTGCGGTAACATTCCAGTCTATAAATCTTTCTTCATCCCCTGCTTGATACTCCCTGACCTCTTTAAACCGCATACCCATTCCTTTGAATGCACTGCGGTATTCCCCGGCAAATACATGATTAGCCAGCCATTTGTTTTTAATTTCAATCGGTCTTGCCTGTTTTACTATTTCTGCTGCCGTTATCATGGTACCGGCACTTTATCAAGAATTTTATCAATAATATACTCTGTTGATATCTTTTCTGACCGGGCCTGGTATGTCAATCCAATACGATGGCGAAGAACGTCCATACAAACATCCTTTATGTCTTGGGGATCTACTTTTTCACGACTATTCATATATGCATGTGCTTTAGCTGCCATAGCAAGGTAAATGCTTGCACGGGGCGATCCGCCATAACTTATTAAAGGTTTAATATCCTTAAGATCATATTTTTCAGGATAGCGGGTAGCAAAAACAATCCGGATAATGTATTTCTCGATCGTTTCATCCACAAACACCTGCTTCACGGAATTCCTTGCAGCCAGAATTTCTTCTACGCTAGCCACTTTTTTTATTACTGGTGGCGGATCCGCTTTTATATGGTTCCGGATAATCAATTGCTCTTCTTCCTCACCAGGATAGTCAATTGAAAGTTTTAGCATGAAGCGGTCTAATTGTGCTTCAGGCAGAGGGTAGGTTCCCTCTTGTTCCAACGGGTTTTGAGTGGCAAGAACCAAAAAAGGATGTCCCAATCGGTACGATTCATTCCCAATAGTAACCTGCCTTTCCTGCATAGCTTCAAGCAAGGCACTTTGAACTTTGGCAGGGGCTCGGTTAATTTCGTCTGCCAGGATGAAATTCGCAAAAATGGGTCCTTTCCGTACTTCAAATTCATTGGTTTTCTGGTTAAAGATTCTCGTACCGGTAACATCCGCAGGCAATAGGTCTGGTGTGAATTGTATCCTGCTAAAACTTGCATTTATTGTTTGTGCTAACGACCTTACAGATAGGGTTTTTGCTAAACCCGGCACTCCTTCCAACAATATATGGCCATTGCTTAAAAGTCCAATGAGCAATCGGTCAATCATGTATTGCTGACCAATAACAACTTTACTCATTTCAGTTCTTAGTTTTTGAATAAAATCAGGGTTTTGCATAAGCCAAACATAAAGTAATCTGAAAACTAGTAGAAATATATTTGAAAATATCTACTTTAAACTATATATTCAAATTCAATAAACCAAAGCTAAAATGAGCAATTTTAAACCTACAATACAATTTCAAATTAATTATTACACTTTTAATTGCCATAATCATTATTCAAATTTTAATTCTTAAAAAATCTTTCTATGGCAGATAACAACTTACGATTTTAAGCATCTCAGCAAACACGGAAACTTTGGCGCTCAATAGTAAAAGATCATATATCGTTTGGTAAGTTTGATTTGCCTTTATTAGTAAATATTCAATACAACAAGCTCTTTTGGAAATAACTCTTTTAAGTAATAAGTTTTTAATACCCTGACAGAATATAAATTAATTTAAAACAAAATATACCAACATGCCATATCCAATAAATATTTACTTCAATCCCTCAGTGGAGTTTAGGCAAACATGGTCATTAGTACCTCAAATTAGAACTGTTTCTGTTTCAGGGCAAAAAACAAAATCTTTGTATTCTGCTTTATCACCCGCTATCCCGATATTTTACTTCTTAATGTTTTTAGCAATAGGGTTTGATGTATACCTGGGCTTTTCAATTTTAGCTAAACAAGGAGTAAATATTGGTTTGATTGTGGGAGCAGTTTTTTTTGATTTATTTTTTGCAATTTTTCCTTTTCTTGCTGAGTGCTTTATTTGGAAACACTTGAATCATGTACAAGTGGAGAATCAAATGTTTAAGAGTAAATTGGAATGCCAAACCATGAAAAAGAGTGAAACCGAAAGCGAATTTCAAGCGAGGCGGGCTAATATTATTCAGGGTGTTTTGAAAAAATATGAAGCGAATAAATTCTGGGGAAAGTTCTTAAGATTATTTCTGATCTTAATAATATTTGCAATTGCAGGTTGGAAAATTTTTACCTTTTATAAAGTCTTGCCTCCAGGGATAAGTATATTTAGTTTAGTAAATGGGAAAATTGTAATTATATTTTCCGTGCTGTGTGCTTTATTTCATATAATTGGTTCTGAAAAAGCTTTTGCGCATTTTATGTTTTGGATACGAAAGGCGTCAGAGCTTAAAAATCATCAAGAAACACATAATGGTCAGAGACCTCAGCCAACGCCAATAGAAATAGAGTACAAAGGAAATTATAAAGATCAGGAAGCCGGTAATACCAGCATTATAAATAGAGATGGTACTGTTTATTTAGAATTTATTCACATTATTAAAGATGATGAAATACAATCCCTGATAAATGCTCAAACAGATGATAATGCAAGAAGAGGAGTCGCAATAAAATGTAAAGACAACCAACTAATTTAGTTTATGAAAAAAATAATCAAAATTGTAGTCATTGCTGCTCTTCTAGCTTCTTGTAACAAAAGAAAAGAGTTAAGCATAACTTTTGTTTTTGATAAACCTTTAACTACTGATACTAAATATCCGTTCTATTTTCAAGAGATAGTAATGCCTTTTAAATCAAACTGCGAAGTAGATTATTTGTTGAAACCAATAAATATAAGTAGGCTGGATATTTCAAATAAAGTTGTAGAAATAAATGCCTGGCATTTTAAGGATATCGGCGATAATACTATTGAGTTTAGTAAAGTATGGCTGGAACAATACTTTAAGGATAGTTTAATAAATAGTTATTTAACTCAAGCCTCTGCCAAACAAGTATCTATTGATGATTGGATAGCCAAAAACAAGGACAGTATTTTTATTTATTCTGAAGATGAAGAAAGCAACGAATATATGGGAAGGCCGATATTCAATAATGCAAAAGATTTAAATTCCAAAATTCAAGAAACTGCTTGTGCAAACATTTCAGGAAAAATAATAGTTTTAATTAACCCTTCTATCACAGGTATTCCTCCACCCCCGCCAAAGCCGATAATTGCTGACACAATGCAAGTTGAAAGTGATACTAGTACAACCCGCATAAATACTAAGAGCACGGTTGATAATAGTGAAAAGACTAAGACGGAAATAAAAAATCTCTTAATGCAAATCAGTAATCCTGATTTAACTGATAAGCAAAGAACATTAAAAGTTGAAGAAGCAATGAGTTCATTTTTTGATAAAGATTTTTATGTGATAATGCATAATGACGACGCCAGAGATTTGCAAAGAGTATGGGATAGAGGCAAAGGTGTTGACTATCTTAAAAGACTTACGGAGGATAATTCGATTACTGGATTTGAAATATTGAGAATTGAGAAAAGCACAACAGATAATAAAATCTCTCATATAGAGGTTGTTGAAAAACACAATAAATAACTATCTATGGTAAAGTATCTTATTTTTTTGCTTGTGTTCTCTACTCAACTAAATTCTTTTGGTCAAGCTAAAGTGCCAACACCGATAGATACGAAGCAAATTAATGCAGAAGCAAAAAATCTGATTAATGAGTTTAGAAATTTTTTGCCAAAGCTTGCTATGTCTAAAGATAACGAGCAAAAAAAAGTATACAAGACAAGTATTGAGAGTTTATTTGAAAAAAATGCAACAATTGAAGTGGCGAGTTTTAAAAGAAAAAAGCCATACTCACTAACTGAATATCTAAATACGGTTGCAAATTATACAAAGCGTTTTGAACTTGTTGTTTTTACTTTTAAAATTAATTCAATAAATACAAAAAACCTGGAGCCAATTAGAGATACTAACGGTGAAATAATTAAATATAGAGGAACATATACGTTTACTCAAGGCTTTTGTGTAAAAATCAAAAAAGCGGAAAACCCTGAAGGTTTTGATTATAAGGATCCGGATAGCTATGACGTCTGTGAAGAAACTACCAAAGAAGGTGAATTTTTCTTAGAAAAGGAATATCAAAGAGTCGCTGGTAGTCATTGGGTGGTAAAGTTGGGGAATATTACCGCTAAACATATTGAGGATAAAAAAAATAAAAATAATTGAAACTTTTTTTTTCTTTTTTAATTATTTCTCTCTCATTCATTGGGGTTACATTATCACAGTCACTTTCTGACACTGAATTCGAAAAAATAGAGACGTCTGTCACTATTTATACCAAACTTTTAGAAACTTTATCCAGATGTAAAGGAAATAATTCTTTAAATCTAGAAAATGATGTACTCAAAAGAAATGACGGCAAAAATTTAAAAAATCTGATATATAATGACCTTTTTGAGAATGAATCAGAAGAAGGTTATATGGAGTATATTCAAATAGGTAAATATCTGAATGACTTGGAGTTTAAATTTAAGTATAATATTGAAGTAGAGTTTAGTAACATGAGTATAATTGATTGTAAAACTATTAATGAAAATTATTTCTTTGCGATTGTAGCTATTGATAAAGAGCTTTCATATCAGGGGAAAAAGAACAAATGCCCTCTTCTGATATTTGTTAATTTAAAAGACTATAGTATTACTCAGATTGTGAAGCCTGACTTCTTTATCAAAGAAAAAAAACAGTGTTGGGAACAAGTTCCTGAACTAAATATAAATGATGAAGTGCGTCAATTTAGAATTGAAGCGGATAAATATTTTGCTCAAAAAGATTTTCTGCATGCTCATAATCTTTATAAATTAATTGTACAAAAGACCCCTAATGATTTAACTGCAAGTAAAAAGTCTGAAGAATGCTCTAAATTGATCACTCTCCAAAATTTACTCGTTGAAGCCGATAAGAATTATAGGGAAGAAAAATATGAAACTGCTTTAAGCTTATATACACGAATATTAAACTCACAATTAAAAGCAGATAAGCAAAATATAGAAAATAAAATACAGCTATGTGGAGCCAAAATTAATGAACAGCAATATATCTATTATATAGGAAAAGGTGATGGGCACTTGCGGGTTGTAAATTTTGAAGAGGCAAGAAAAAACTACTACGAAGCACTAAAATATAAACCAAATGATAATTATGCTTTAAAAAAGATAGAGCAATCGAAGTTAAATGATAAAACTTATGCAAAGAATGAAATAAATAAAGCTATCAAGTTAGCCGAAGCTGGTAAAAGGAACTTTGGAGAAGCATTTAAAATTATTTGCGAATATGAAGGAAGCGGATTGTTGACTATAGAGAATTATTATTTTCTAACCCTGATGATGAATAACAGAAATGATAATGTTAAAAATTATATGAATTTGAATAACAGAGGCTGCGATTATTATTTAAGAGTTTTCAGCGATAAATTAAGGTCAAAAGCAAATATTGAACCCAATACTCTCATACAGAAAAAAGCTTTTAGATTGTTAGAGGAGATTATTAATGAAAGAAACCAAAAGCCAAATAAAAGAAATCAAAAACGGCCAACATGAAATACTCAAAAATACTTTTATCAGGTTTTTACTTTGCTGTTTTTTTTAATGGCAACTCTCAGGATATTAAAGTAAGGCCCAAATTATTTACGTTGCACAATGCAAAATTTTCTCTCGGGGCTGGGTTAGAATCGAGCTTTGCGAAATCATTCATTATTAACTCTTCTAAACCTGATAATCTCAAAACAATTTATCAGGATCCCCGACTCGCAAAAGAACAAAGAAATGTACCTTATGTTTCATATGGTTTGGTTTTTGATCTGTATTCAGCAAATTCTGTAATTGGACTATTAAGCGGCTTTGATTTTTCAGAATTCAACCTGGGAGTTCAAAGAGGAGATTCTACAACTGATTTAATGGCCATTTCACGATTTGAAATACCATTATACTTGAAATTTCGTTTTGGAAAAGTTGATGGGAGAGCTCATTTTTTATTCATTTTAGGGGGTGTATATAGTAATCCCATTTCGTGTAAAAGAGAGCAATTTGATGCCAGGTATGGAGATTTAACTACTGTTAATGATGAATCAAAAGAGCAATTAAAAAGTAATTTTTCAATGTCTGGGGGTATAGGTTACGAATTTTTTATTGATGGCCACAGGCATTTAAGAGTAGCTCTTTTTTCTAAATTAACATACCCAAACAGTAACTATTTAAACCCTGACTATTCTGAATTTAAACCCTCCGGTAATAGTGTTTTAAGAAACTATCCAGGCTTTGATGTTAGGGAGTATCGGATTACGCTGGGGTTTAAAATAATGTATCAATTTGGAGAAGCGCTTATAAAAATGACGGAAGCTGCTACACAAAAAAAATAGAACCAGTTTGGATAGTAATATCTTTTATCTTGGAAATATTGACATAAGATTTGAAATTTTTGATAATTACAACTTAATATTAATAAGAAGAAGTTATGTTGTCATTTAAAAACTATTATTTTTTTCTCGCCTTATTTTTTCTACTAGTATTGTTTACTCTTTTTATCTATACTCTTGTCCGCAAAGAAAAGATAAAACAAAAATTAGGCGATTACTTTCTTATTAATAATCTTATTCAGGAATACTCCCCTTCACTTTACAAGTTGCGATTTTTTCTTGTACTATTGTCACTCGCTTTAATCATTATTTCAGCCGCTAATCCCATCAAAGAATCAAAATCTAACATTAATCATAAAAATGGGATTGACATAATGTTTGCTATAGATGCCAGCAATAGCATGTTGAGTACTGATGTCGCTCCATCAAGGCTTGAAGTTTCCAAACTTTTTATAAATAACCTGCTAAAAGAATTAAGTAATGACAGAATTGGTATCATTGGTTTTGGCGGGAAGCCTTTTTTACAATTGCCAGTAACAACTGATATAGAAGCAGCCAAAATGTACATCCGTAGCATATCAACTGATGCAGTACCTGAACAGGGTACTGCTATTGGGAAGGCTTTGAAATTATGCAATTCCTCATTGAATCTTCCGGAAAAAAGATCCAAAGCTATTATTCTGATTTCAGACGGAGAAGACCATGACCCTACTTCACGGGATGAAGCTAACCAATTGAATAAACTCGGAATAACTCTCTTTACAGTTGGAACAGGCACGGCTCAGGGTTCTAAAATAATTGACAAAGAAACAGGCGAATATAAAAAGGATGAAAATGACCAGGTAATTGTTTCATCGCTGAACGAGTCGCTGTTGAAAGAAATAGCCATCATTACAAAAGGCAAATATTTTCATATTAACGATCTGGAGCCCGGTATCAGGGCTCTGTTAAATGAAATAAATAAACTCGAACAAAGCTCCATTACAGAGAAGGACGGTTCGGAATATATATCTTATTACTGGTTATTCCTTTCAGCAGCTATTCTTCTACTAATATCAGAAATTTTTGTCCCTGAAATAAAAAGAAGAAGCAATAGTATAATTTGAAAATATTTATAACTATACTATCCATTTATTTTTCACTGCCTTTGTTGGCTCAAATGACTGACAAGCTAACAAAAAAAGCAGATGTAGCATATCAAAAAAAAGAGTTTGGTAACGCAGCAACATTATATCATCTGGCAGCAGACCAAAAACCAGGAGATGCTACAATATCCTATAATCTTGGGATTGCGGAATTTAAAGCTGGAAATTATGATAACTCAATAACCGCATTTGATAGAAGCACCAACACAACCAGGGACAAAACATTAAAATCAAAAGCACTGTATAATTTAGGTATTGTTTTTTTGAAAAAAAGAAAATTGAAAGATGCCATACTTACTTTTAAAAAATCGCTGATACTGAATCCCCTGGACAATGACTGCAGACAAAACCTTCAAATGGCAACAAATGAATTAAAAAAGGATACAGAAAATAATAAAACCGGAGATAATGACTCAGATCCAAAAGAAAGTGACCGGGACCAACAACATAAAGAAGCTATAAACAAACAATCTGGTGAACAAATATTAGAAGACCTACAGAAAGAGGAGCAAAGAATTAAAGATAGTCTCGGAAGAAAAAAAAGCCCTGTTAAAAAAACTACTATAAAAGATTGGTAGAATATAATTTACTTATTACATAAAATAACTTATTATCCTAAACTCACTCCTCCCCTTTTTATGAAATGTAATAAAACTCGCTTTTTCCGGTAAAATATACTCTTTGATACACCATCATTTTTCAAATCTTCACAATGGGTACCCAATTTGCCATTTCAACTGAAGTTATAAATGTGTGGCTAGCCAGATGCATAGATGTCTTTTGAAATCCTTTAAACCTCTTCGCAAAAAACAGGAAAGAAATAACTAGTAAAATCCATCCGTTTTATTAGACATCGACATGTGAATGTAAATTCTTGTCATGTTGACCCACCATTCTTGCATGTTGACCCACCCGCTTGCGGCAATATTTGTAAGAGCTTTATGAAGGATAAAAATACAACGGGTTATTGATTGTTCTTGACCTTTTTTCTTCGTAAGGATTCTCC
>JBGTNK010000192.1:0-7442 GCA_041743125.1 Chitinophagaceae bacterium | reverse complement strand
ATGTCTGCCTTTCATCCCCACTGGTGCCGGAAGGAAAATAGGCGTTGACCAGGTGAATATCTCCAAAATCCATTTGAATAACGCGGCCCTCATCATCGCTTACCTTATGACCGGTGCCATATTGTACTTGATCGGGTTTTATTTTTGTAAAAATTGCCACACCACTGTATCCTTTTTTTTGTGCACTGAACCAATAATCCTGGTATCCTAAATTGTTAAACAAAGCTAGGTCTACATTGTCTTTTGCTGCTTTTGTTTCCTGTACGCAAATAACATCAGCCGGGTTCGTTTTCAGCCAGTCGATCAGGCCTTTATTTATGGCAGCCCGTATGCCATTGACATTGTAAGAAATTATACGCATATAAAAAGTTATTTGATCACGATAAACAGAGAATTTTTTTTTGAATGGAACCACACATTTTATGATATCAAAGTACCATATAAAATTATATCCGTCAAAATCCGGATATATAATGTAAACTGGGCTTTATTGTGAATGTTATATTTTTAGCTTAAATAAATCAGACGAAGATGTCCACCGGAAAAAGAATTATTCCCGCTAAAGAGCATGTATTTCTTGATGGTCCAAAAAGCCGGGGTTATGAACTTGTATTTGCATTTAAAGTTTTCATGCAATTTATAAAAGGCTTTCGCACGTTGCATTTTGCAGGCCCCTGCATTACTGTATTTGGTTCGGCAAGATTTAAAGAGGATCATATGTATTATCAACAAGCGGTGGAGTTTGGGAAGCGCATTGCTGAAATTGGGTTTACCACTATGACTGGCGGCGGACCCGGTATAATGGAAGCAGCAAATAAGGGTGCTTATGAAAATGGAGGGCAATCTATTGGTTGCAACATACAGCTTCCGTTTGAGCAACAAGCCAATCCCTATTTACATAAATCAATAACATTTGAACATTTTTTTGTTCGCAAAACCTTACTGATAAAATATTCCTATGCCTTTATCATCATGCCAGGAGGCTTTGGAACGATGGATGAATTTTTTGAAACCCTCACCCTGGTACAAACCAAAACACTTACCCAATTCCCGATCGTATTATTCGGTAAGGATTATTACAAGGAATTAATGGACGCAATGAACGATATGGCTTTACAGGGCACTATTTCAAAAGAAGATATGAAACTTGTGCTGATCACAGATGATCACCAGGAAGCAATGGACCATATACGAAACTACATTACCACCAATTATAAAATAAAACCCCGCAAACGCTCCCTGGCCTTTTTTGAGAAAAGATAATCCCTCCCGGCCCTGTTGTAAGAACCTGCAACAATTCTTAAATCAAAGTGCATATCTAAAACAATTTCCCTGTTAAATGATAAAGGCTTCTCTTATTCCATTACAGGCCGTAACCATCTTGTCATTTCTTCTATATCCATTCCTTTTCGATTGACATAGTCTTCAAACTGGTCCTGCTGTATTTTACCAATTCCAAAATACTGGCTTTGGGGATGGCTGAAATACCATCCGCACACAGAGGAAGCCGGATACATAGCCAGTGATTCAGTCAGATGGATGCCTGTTTTTTCTTCACCGCCCAGTAATTGAAAGAGTTTATACTTTTCAGTATGATCAGGACAAGCGGGATATCCCGGTGCAGGACGAATACTTTTATATTCTTCTTTTATCAATTGGTCATTATTAAGGTCCTCCTCTTTTGCATATCCCCAATATTCTTTTCTTACCATTTTGTGCAACAGTTCAGCAAAAGCTTCTGCAAAACGGTCGGTCAGCGCCTGTAGCATGATCTTATTATAATCATCCAGGGCCGCTTCAAATTTTTTGATATGGGGCTCTATTCCCTTCATGGTAACTGAAAAAGCTCCGATATAATCGGTCTCTTTTCCATCGGATGAAACGGTTGCTGGTTTTATAAAATCAGCCAGACTTAAATTAGGCTGGCCTGCAACTTTTTTTATCTGTTGCCTGAGAAATTCCAGTTTGATCCCCGGGTTGTTTCCGCTGTTTCCTGTCTCATCACTTTTTACCAATACCGTATCTGCGGCAATGCTATTCGCTTTCCAAAAACCAATCACGCCTTTTGCTGTCAACCATTTTTCAGCAATTATTTTATCGATCATAAGATTAGCGTCATTGTACAATTTGGTAGCTTCCTTTCCCACTATTTCATCACTCAATATTTGGGGGAATTTGCCATGCATTTCCCATGCAATAAAAAAAGGATGCCAGTCAATATATTTCCTGATCTCAGCCAGATCATATTCGTCGAAAATTTTGGTGCCAGTAAAAGTTGGAGCAGGTGGTGTGTAATTTGTCCAATCAATCCTGGGTGGATTTTTTTGTGCCTCCTGGAAAGTGAGATATTGTTTTGTTGTTTTTTTATTTGCAAAATCTTCTTTTAGGGTATTATACTCAATGCTGATCTTTTTTAAAAAGGTTGGTTTTTGTTCGCTATTAAGCAAAGATCCGGCAACTGTTACACTTCTTGAGGCATCCAATACATGCACCACACCATTATCATACTGCGGTGCTATTTTTACAGCCGTATGCATCCTGGAGGTGGTAGCACCGCCTATCAGCAAAGGTTGATTCATTCCCCGTCTTTTCATTTCGTGGGCCACATGTACCATTTCATCCAGGGAAGGAGTAATCAATCCGCTCAGGCCAATGATGTCGGCATTTTCTCTTACAGCGGTATCCAATATTTTATCAGCAGAAACCATTACTCCCAAATCAATAACATCATACCCATTACAACCCAACACTACACCGACAATATTTTTTCCTATATCGTGCACGTCGCCCTTTACTGTAGCAAGCAAAATTTTTGCAGCACCGGCTCCTTCCTCATTTACGGTACCGGCAGCAAGATGTGCCTGGCGGCGTCCTTCCTTTTCTGCTTCAATATGCGGAGTTAATACGGCTACACTTTTTTTCATAACCCTTGCACTCTTTACAACCTGGGGCAGGAACATTTTACCTGCACCAAATAAATCACCAACCACGTTCATTCCATCCATCAAAGGGCCTTCAATAACATCCAGCGGCTTGGGATACTTTAACCTCGCTTCTTCTGTATCAAAATCTATATAATCCGTGATACCATTAACCAGGGAGTGTTTCAGGCGTTCTTCTACGGGTGTGTTACGCCAGGTTTCATCTTTTATTGTTTCTTTTCCCCTTGCTTTTACAGTTTCTGCAAACTGGATCAACTTTTCCGTGGCCTCGTTATTGTCATTATTACGATTCAGTATTACATCCTCGCACATTTGTTTCAACTTCGGTTCTATTTCATCATAGATCACCAATTGTCCGGCATTCACAATGCCCATGTCCATACCGGCCTTGATGGCATAATAAAGAAAAACGGCGTGCATGGCTTCCCGTACATGGTCGTTGCCCCGAAAAGAAAAGGACATATTACTTACACCCCCGCTCACTTTAGTCAGCGGCATTAGTCTTTTAATTTCTTTGGTAGCTTCTATAAAATCAACAGCATAATTATTATGCTCCTCCATACCAGTGGCAATGGCAAAAATATTGGGATCGAAAATTATGTCCTGAGGTTCAAATCCTACCTTTTCAGTTAATATCTTATAGGCTCTATGACAAATATCTACTTTACGCACTTTGGTATCGGCCTGTCCCATCTCATCAAATGCCATCACGATCACTGATGCCCCATAGGACTGGCAAATTATAGCCTGTTCAATAAATTTTTCTTCCCCTTCCTTCATGGAGATCGAATTCACAATACATCTACCCTGAACACATTTAAGACCAGCTTCGATAATCTGGAATTTAGAACTGTCGAGCATGATAGGTATCCTGGCGATGTCCGGTTCGCTCTGCACCAGGTTGACGAAAGTGGTCATGGCAAGCTCTCCATCCAACAGGGCATCATCCATGTTTATATCCAATACCTGGGCCCCATTCTCTACCTGCTGCCTTGCGACACTTAAAGCTTCTTCATATTTATTTTCACGAATAAGACGGGCAAATTTTTTGGAGCCTGTCACGTTAGTACGTTCGCCTACGTTTACAAAATTTGTTTCAGGACGCACCACCAGCGGTTCTAATCCTGAAAGGCGTAAGTAGGGCTTTATGATTGTTCTTTCTGACATTATTATTTTTTTGCGGGCAGTTTAAAATCAATCTGCTTCCCCGGTATTTCTTCCTTTACAAGTAATTTTTTCAATATTTTAAAAACGGCCTTCACTTCTTCCCCTATTTTTTGCATAGCCTGTTCAACTTTTTTTGTTTGTCGCGGATATTCCAAAGCTGTAGATTCAACTCTTATAAACCGGAGATTTGAATTTTAAATCAATTCTTTTACCACCACTGGCAGTTGCCTTGGTTTTATTTTTTTTACATTATCTGCAATATGCCTGATATGATCTGGTGTGGTTCCGCAACATCCCCCCACAATATTTACAAAACCTTCTTTTGCCCAATCTTCTAAATAGTGCGCCGTTTCTTCAGGTTCTTCATCATACTCCCCCATAGCATTGGGCAGTCCGGCATTGGGATACGAGGATACATAACATGATGCTATTTGCGATAGCTCTTCAATATGTGCCCTCATTTCTTTTGCACCCAGTGCACAATTAAGGCCAATGCTTAAGGGTTTGGCATGCATAACTGATGTGTAGAAAGCTTCGAGTGTTTGTCCGCTTAGCGTTCTGCCTGATGCATCCGTAATGGTTCCGCTGATCATGATCTCCCTGGCTGCGGTACCCGGGTGATCCCTGTAAAATTTCTTGATGGCATAAATGGCGGCTTTTGCATTTAATGTATCAAAAATGGTTTCAATCAGTAATAAATCTACGCCACCATCAATAAGGCCTTTAATTTGTTCATGATACGTATTCACCACTTCATCAAACGTTACAGCTCTGAAACCAGGGTTGTTTACATCAGGGGAAAGTGACAACGTTTTGTTGAGCGGGCCAATAGCTCCTGCAATAAAAGCTGTCTCCCTGCCTTTTGCTGCTGGTGATGAAAGGAATTCATCAATGGCTTTCCTGGCACATCTGGCTGAGGCCACATTGAGTTCGTAAGCCAGGGATTGCATATCATAATCGGCCTGGGCAATAGAGGTGCTGCTGAATGTATTGGTTTCAATAATATCGGCGCCGGCTTCCAGGTATTCTTTATGTATGCCGGTAATGATCTTTGGCTGCGTAATGCTCAACAGGTCATTATTTCCTTTAAGGTCTTTATGCCAATCCTTAAAGCGATCGCCACGATAATCCGATTCAGAAAGTTTATGACGTTGTATCATAGTTCCCATAGCTCCGTCAATGATCAATATGCGTTTTTCCAGTTCATTCCTGATGTCCATAATTAATTTTTGTGCTTATATCCGAAAATCTTTTACTACAGCAAATGGCTGAGCAGGATTATAGAATGATGAAGAGTGCGACGCAACAGGTGATGATCCTTGTTACTTCTGCTGGTTACATCAGTCTAATTTATTTGAACTTATAACGTTGGGAAACCTAGAGGGGAGTTTCTTGGCGTTTATTAGTTCAGTTTTATCCTTTGTTTTACTCAGGAGCAGGCCGTACAATAAACAAATCCACCTGTTAAGGCGCAAAGCTAATACAAGAAACCTTAATAAAAAAGCAGGAAGCCTACCTGTTGGATACATAACTTTCCACAGGCAGGCGATTTTGCATGCTGCGGGCCAGTGTCATTTCGTCGGCGTATTCCAACTCACCACCGAAAGCGATACCACGGGCGATTGTAGTAATGCGGATACCGGCTGTCTGTTCCGTTTGCCCCTGGATCTTTCTTTGTATATAATAAATGGTTGTATCGCCCTGGATATTTGGATTGAGAGCAAAAATCAGTTCTTCGGTATTTTCTTTTTGTATTCTGCTCAGCAGCGCTTCAATATTGAGTTGATCAGGACCCACACCATCTAATGGAGAAATGATGCCTCCCAAAACATGGTAAGTACCATTGAACTGCTGGGTGCTTTCTATGGCGATCACATCCCGAATAGATTCCACCACACAAATGGTTTCCTGCTTTCGCATAGAATTGGCACATATTGAGCAAATATCCGCATCAGCTACATTGAAACACCGGTTGCAGAATTTTATTTCGCTCCTCATTTTAGAAATTATATCACCAAAATGCTGCACTTCATTTACATTTTGCTTTAGCAAATGAAGTACCATGCGAAGAGCAGTTTTTTTCCCAATACCGGGTAACCTGGAAAATTCGTTGACAGCGTTTTCTAATAAAGAAGATGAAAATTGCATGTAACAAAGATAACCATGCTCATTCATTTTAGGAGTCCGGAATGACCCGTAATTCTTTAAAAAAACGGAGTAAAAAATATCAGGACCATATATTATAAAGGCAATAACAATATCTAAAACCTGGTACCGGGCCGGTTATTATTGGGTCTGCCGGGATTTGCAGAATTTCCCTGGGTTGAACTATTTGTTTCTACCGGTGGCGCCAAAACATCAATATCAAAAGGAGTATCCATTCCCGGTTTTACATTAATTGATCTTTGTATTGGATGCACTAACTCCGGTTGCCTGCGAACACCAAAAAATTCACCGGCATCCCATACCCCGTTTTTATTGCTGTCGAATAAGATGCGCAAATTGTATTCACCGGGAGGAAATAAGGATTGTGAAAAAGTAGTTGAATTGAGCGGGAAGGAATTTTTTACTGTATTATTCTGAACAAAAAGTAAAACAGGATTCTTTGCAAGATCAAGGTTTCGGAACCGAAGATTCAGTTTTCCATAATCTGATGCCTGTTTAGTTGTAAAACTGACCGTATCCGCTTTTAACAATTGCTGCCCAAGGGTATCGGTTGCAAAATCTTTTTCCATGATTATATGATGCAAATTTTTTTGGGGCCATGCATAATTCAACGTTATCTTTCTACGGGTGCTGTCCATTTCCCAGGTATAACCGGTTGCGGGAATGTAGGCGCTATCTCTTGCCAAATAAATTTTTGATGAATCAAATTCTTTTAAAGGGTTTTCAAATGTCATGATCAATGGTTCCAGCAGATCTTGCTGGTTGCCGGAAATATTCGTTGAAAACTTTAACCGTTTATCAGTAGTTTTTTTGTTATCACGGCCCGATGAGGGTGTATTCGTTATTAAAGAAGTTTCTTTAGAATTATAAGCATACAAAGTGACAGGTTTGGTATCTGCTGCAAGAACAATGGCAGAATCAGCAAATGCAAATAATTGCGTTTTATTTAAATAGCGATAGCTACCGCTCTCATCCTTTAACGCATATAAATAAAACGTTCCGGATGGCAGGTTTTTGAAGCTAAAATTTCCGGTGCCATCGGTTTTTGCTATATACCTGGGTTTTTGTTTTACAAGAGCAGAGTCCACGTTGGTTGTATGCAAAAGAATGGTAAGGGTAGAGTCTGTTTCGCCTGTTTCAGCCAGTACTACGTTACCGCGGAACCCA
>JBGTNK010000191.1:0-2350 GCA_041743125.1 Chitinophagaceae bacterium | reverse complement strand
GTTATCAGCAGCCAATGTAAAACCAGTCACAGTGTACTTCAGGTTTAATGGGAAATCTTTAATGTATGCTCCCACGCCTGTTTGAGCCCTGAATTGGCCTGCGGTCATGTTTTCATTACTGGCTACGCCACCTACTGTTGCAACAGGAGTAGGTATAGTTCTGACCCGAAATTGAGAAACACCGGCCACTTTACCATCTACAGTAACTGTAATCTTACAATCATCAGTAACCGACTTCACATTTGCAATGTATCTTCCACTTCCCACTTTTTCCAAAGAACCACCTCCACCTGAAATAGAAGCCTGAACTTTATCATCACCACCGCCACTTGCTGCTATAGTTACTTTATTGTCATATCCAACATACAATACATTCATTTCATCAAGTGCTATGGATGCATTCGCCATTCCCACTTTATACTCAACGTTTTTTTCTATAGTTTGTTGCTTGCCCTCCTGATCAGTATAAGTAATTCTTACGGGCACTGATCTGTTTCCTATGGCGCCGGCAGGCATTTTGGCCGAAGCTGTTCCTTCGGATCCAATTTGATAGGTTTGTCCTCCAATTGTAATAACAGGAGCGGCAGATTTACTAAATGCACCTACACCTGCAGTTATTTCCAATTCTTGCCCAGGCATCAGGTAATTTGAGTTTTGACCAACTATAGCTGCATAGGTGTCAAAACGAACAGCCACTTCTCCAACTTTATTATGACAAAATTGAACTACCCTGTTTTCTGAAGTTTTTATATCATTTTGAAATTTGCTTAATATAGTTAATGCTGCAACACTCGGAACCATATGGAAGTAGGCTCCTTCCCATGTTTTACCGGCCTTGCTTTTGCTTGCCGGTTTTTCAAGGTTGATAGGTAATACAGTAGAGAAGGCAGAATCAATTGAAGGGTCTATACCCAGCACATCTTTTCTGTATTTATCTAATATGGATAAAAGTTTTTGACCTTCACCCTTTTCAACCATAACCCGGGTAGCAATATCAAGATTATCTTCTTTCCATTTCTTCTCGGGATCATTTGGGTCGCCTCCGGCTTCTCGAAATATGCGATCCTTCAAACTCTGTACATAAGTAAAAACGGACTTACTTAATTCTTGCACCCGCATTGCTTTGGGATACCATATTTCCGCTTTTGTCATGGTCGCAGGATCTGTGGTTTTTAGTTGTAGAGAATTCATGATTGTCTCTGTCGATTTGTTTACAGTGGCATTCGTGTTCTCCAGGCTTTTATTAACCGTTTTAAAGGCATTTAATATCTCAGATGACACGTTCAAAGCCAGCAAGGCTGTGAGAACGAGATACATCATATTGATCATTTTTTGCCGCGGCTCACGAGGTAATGACATGAGTATTTGGGTTTTTCTTTAGTAATGGTGACTTGTCTGAAAATTAAGGATACGGGATTTCAATTTTAAAATTTAAAACGAACCCTTTATTGTTTCATATTAACTACGTCCCTGCATTGCGCTTAACATATTGCCATATACATTGTTAAGACGGCCCAGGTTATTGGCTAATAATGCAATTTGGTCTTTTGCTTTTTGAGCATCTTCTACACTACCATGCATAACCTCTGAA
This sequence comes from Chitinophagaceae bacterium, assembly GCA_041743125.1. Taxonomy (GTDB): domain Bacteria; phylum Bacteroidota; class Bacteroidia; order Chitinophagales; family Chitinophagaceae; genus Terrimonas_B. The sequence goes on along the minus strand of JBGTNK010000191.1, from coordinate 759 downwards.
GCTTGCGTTAGGTTACTGTAGAACTTGTTCATTGCTTTCAAATGATTATTGGTGTCCTGCAGCTCCAATTCATATATAGTATTCAGAGAAGCCAGATTTTTTGTTAATACAGTCACCTGGTCATGGAATTGTTTCGTTCCATCAGCCGCCTGAGAAAAGTGTTGAATGCTGTTAGCAGCGCCAATGTAAGCATCTTTCATAGTGCCTAATGCTGCAGCCGCCTCCTTTGTCTTGGCAGTATAATCACCTGTAGCTGCAACCACATCAGTGATATCAGCCATTTTATCTACGGTACCGCCTAATTTTTTAAAGTTATCGCCTAAACGGCCCAGGTTAGCCGGAGTAATATCTGCTTCCCGAAGCATATCATCTAACTTATTTAATGCCGGGTTACCAGAACCAGAACCTAATGTGAGGGGAGTTGGTTTAAAATTCGGATCTAGATCAGGGTGATGATTAATGTCCGGGAAATAACGCTGCCAATGTGGTTCTTCAGGAGGAGGCACCAGAAACGCCATAACCAGGAATACAATTGCTTCTGCAATTAATCCTACCATGATTGCTTCATCCGCACCTTTCCAGTGAAGAATTTTCATCATCGCTGCAAAAATTACCACTGCAGCAAAAAAGCTAAAGAGAAAATTGAGGACTACCTGACCTTTTTGGGTTTTAAAGAATAGCATAAGGGGTTCGTTTTTATAGTTTATTAAATTTTAAATAAAACGATATGGAAAGGAAAAAATTGTATAAAAAAGAGGT
>JBGTNK010000190.1:0-17173 GCA_041743125.1 Chitinophagaceae bacterium | reverse complement strand
TGCTTCTTTACGGTTGGCATCATTAAAAACTTCTGTCTTCGCCCGGTTTTCATCACAATATCTAAAGGGGTCTTCAAATAAGCCCAGTTTATATTTTGCCTCCAGTATCCTCCGGCAGGCACGATCAATTTGTTGTTGGGTAGCTTTCCCCTCTTTCACCGATTTTGGAATGGTGGTTAATAATCCTTCACCTACCATATCCATGTCGATGCCGGCCATTAATGCTTTTGCAGAAACTGTTTGCAGATCCCCTATCCCATGGTCCACCATTTCATTGATACCAGTGTAATCTGAAACAATAAACCCTTTAAAACCCCATTGCCTTCTGAGCACCTCTGTCAACAACCATTTATTGGCAGTAGCAGGAATGCCATCAATTTCATTAAAGGAGGCCATCACAGACCCCACACCTGCATCTACTGCTGCTTTATATGGAGGAAGATATTCATTGAACATCCTGACCCGGCTCATATCCGTGGTGTTATAATCCCTGCCGGCCTCAGCAGCGCCATACAAAGCATAATGTTTAACACAGGCCATAATGGTATTGTTTTTTGAAAGATCATTGCCCTGGTATCCTTTTACCATTGCCTTCGCAATTTCAGAACCGAGATAAACATCTTCACCACTGCCTTCAGAAATGCGACCCCAGCGGGGATCCCTGGATATGTCCACCATGGGCGAAAAGGTCCAGTTAATGCCATCGGCACTGGCTTCCTGTGCGGCAATTTGCGCACTTCGCTCAACCAATTTCATATCCCAAACACAGCTCATGCCCAGCGGAATGGGGAATACCGTTTCATAGCCATGAATCACATCCATACCAAATAACAAGGGTATTTTCAGGCGGCTTTTTTCCACGGCAAGCCTTTGTACCTCTTTGATCTTTGCCACTGATTTTATATTGAACAAGCCCCCCACTTTGCCCGCCGCAATTTTTCCCGCAATATCGGAGCTGCTGGCCTGGCCGGTGGTGATATCCCCCGCTCCCGGTAAATTTAATTGTCCCAGTTTCTCTTCCACTGTCATTTTTTTCATTAATGCATCAATGAAAGTTTTCATTTTTGCATCCTGTGTGTTTTGCGCAGCAACAGGAACAGAAGTAATGATCAGTAATCCTAATAATAACCTTTGTATGAGTTTCATGAGTTCAGTTTTATTTTAAGCAATAATCACGTGTATTATAGTTACAGGAACAACTATTTGAGTAAATGCGGCTCCAATAATTTTTTCCAGATAGCATAACCTTTTGCATTCATATGCAATTTATCCTTTAGAAAAATCATTTCTACAGGTTTTCCATCAGGCCCCAGCATATCTTTCCATACGCTTACAAACTTTGTATTGATATGCTTTTTTAAATACTTCCTGATACCGTTATTGGTCCCGATCATCTTGCCTCTTAAATGCCAGCGGGAGGGGCTCGGTTTTATAGAAATAAAAAGTACAGGAACTCCGGGCATTTTTTTCCTGATGTTCTGAAACAGTATATCAAAACGTTTGATCACTGTTTTGGCAGTAATCGTATCTGAGCCGGCCACATCATTATCACCGCAATAAATAACTATTTGTTTAGGACGGTAAGGGAATATGATATCATCAGCATACCGGATCAAATCCGGCAGGGAAGATCCGCCAAAACCCCTGTTGATAATTGAGTGGGAGGGAAAATGCTGCTGTACATCCTTCCAATTAGTAATAGATGAACTCCCGATAAAAAGTATAGCATTACCGGGCGGAAAGGAAACCGCATCCTGTTGTTTGAATTTTTGAATGTCATTCCAGAAGGCTGGCTTTTGTTCCTGGGCATACAACCAATTTGCAAGCACAAGAAAAATAAGAAGAGTTCTTATTGTTTTCATACGGTCTGTCTATTTTACTTCTATAACTTTTGTTCTTTCTGATACCCCATTTTCGTTAATGGCCTCTATTGAAAAAAAATAAGGCTTTTCCTTATCCATCGCTTTAAACCAATATTCATTTACATCATGCACCATCACACAATTGTAAAGTTTGTCGGGATGAGTGCCGTAATAAAAATTATACGCAAATGCGTTATCAACCGGGCTCCACTTTATATAGGCACTTCGTTTATCCTTTTCTGTTCTCAAAACAAAAAACTGTTTCACCGTATGGGGTTTAGCCCCGCTTCCTTTTCCAAAAACCCGAAGACCACTGAGGGCAAACTTACCGGTGGGCATATGAATATTTTCAAGTTTTATAAAACGGGCCTCCACCGGCTTTTCCAATTCTACATAATCATGCGGCACATCCGTAGTGTTATTGCTTTTATCGGTCAGTGTCTTCCATTTTTTTCCATCAACAGAATAAGACATCCTATATTGGTGAAATGTTCCCAGCTGCTTCCCTAAAAAACTGCTATCCACATCCTGGTCAGCATAATTGATCTGAACGGCATTTACCGTGGATACGGTGCCCAGGTCAGTTTGTATCCATTCACCCTTGCCGGCTGAGCGGGCACTCCAATAGGTTTTCATACTTTCATCCACTGCATAGTTGGGCTGGTAACCGCCCAGGGTGGAGGAAACGGTTACCGGCTTTTTATAATTCAGCAGCATCCATCCTGTAAAGCGGCTTTTCAAATGGTCAGCATCTCCATCAGGAGTATAATGAGGGTAGTCACCAAATGCAGTATTGCAATACATCATATCGTCTTTATCAAAACCCGCGGGCCATATGCCCAATCTTCGTTCGAATGTATTTTTCACCGAGATTACCGTTGTTGAAACATGCCAGTAGTTATTCCATTTATCCTGGAAAGTGGCGCCATGCCCCGCTCCTCTTACAAACCCGCCCAACTTAAAACTTAAGGGATCAGACTGTGCAGTAAATGGTCCCAGCGGACCAGTGCCTACTAATAAGCCATCGGCATAACCGCTGAATTCGGTTCCGGGTGCACCATATTGCAAATAATATTTATCCTTGTACTTTGTCAAATGCGAACCTTCAATGAACGGATCAAGAAAAGTATTATCCATGTATTCCCCGAATCGCTGCCAGCCGTAGCGCCAGGGTTCCAGCAGGTACATTTCTTTACGGGTGCCGATCGGCTGAAATGTTTTCCTGTTCAACTCAATGCCATACATTGGAAATTTGTTAGAGCTTCCATTGTACATATACAAGCGGTTATCATCATCGGTGAAAAACGAAGGATCCCAGCCGCCGATTTCAAATGAATCTACCAATGGCTTCCAATCATTTTCTTTTGGGTTGGTGCTCATCCATAATGTAAAATTGCTGCTGTATGTAGATCCAAAAACCAGCATGGTATCACCAACAATACCAACGGCCGGAGCACATAATTCATCATAAACACCAGCGTTCCAGGGGCGAAGGAATCTTTTGGAAATAAAATTCCAGTTCAGCATATCCTTACTCCACCAATACCCCCATTGATTGGTAGAGAATAAATAATAGTCGCCTTTATAATTTACAATAACCGGATCAGCGGTGGCCCTGTGCCGCCCCCACTCACTGAAATTTGGAATAGGGGTATATCCATAATCTAAATTAATTGGATTGCAATATGTTTTTTGTTGTGCTAATCCTGCAATTGCTGTGACCAGGATAGAAACAGATATTAAAAGTTTTTTCATTTTATTCATCAATTTGATTTAAATCCGATAGGCTCCCTTTCATTCCACTTTTTTTCAGAAACCTTTTCATCAAATAAATTATCCAGCGCATCATATATTTGATGCAGTTGCCCATTATGATTTTCAATTGTTCCCCGAAGTTCCTTTATTTGCTCAGCCAGTTCTTTATAATAAAAGCGAATTGTATTAAAACAATAAATGCCCTTACAATGGCCATGTTCATCCTAATTTCTTTTTCGCCCGGACCTCATAAATTGTATAATCTTCTTCTTTTTTTAAAGATCAAATGATCTGCACTAAATGTACCAGGGCCTGTAAACAGAAAAATAACAGCCAGCAGAATAAAAAGAAAAGGATGCTGATCCCCACCGAAAACATTTCCTTTATCACCTAAAATAAAAATGATACCGGTGAATGCAGCAATAGCTGCAACCGACGCAAGCCTGGTGAACAACCCAAGCAAAAAACCTGCACCTGCCAGGAGTTCCGCAATTTTTCCTGCATAAGCCCATGCTGCCGGATTTGAAAATTTTCTTTCTATAAACCACCCCGTATACATTTCCATTTTGGGTTGGTCAAACGCCTCCCACCCTTGTTGCAATAAAAGAATACCGGTGATGATGCGAACCAGGGCAATACCAAATTTTTCCGAAAAAGGTGATGGTGAAAAAAACTTATTCATGTGTTTATTTTTCATTGTTTTTTGGCCACATGGTATGTCCTATAAAATAATCATCCCGGTTGGTGAACGAAATTTCAGTCCCGGACATTTCACGAGGTTTTATTTCTAGCAATCCATTCTTTCTCCTCCTTTCAGAATTTTATAAGATTGAAATATTTTATCCGCTTCCATTTTAAAATCATTTACATCTGCTGTATTAAAAGTGAACAGATCATAATGGCAGGGAATTACACACTTCGCATTTATTTTTTTTCCTAACCAGGCAGCTTCCTTACAATTTAAATTTCCCGCCACTTTCCTTTCAGCCAGATTTCCATTGACAGGAAGAATAGCAATATCAACACGGAAAGGTTTTACCATATCAATCATCCCGTCAAAAAACAAAGTATCGCCACTGTGATAAATGGCATGTTTACCGAATTTAATTACATAGCCCATGTATTTGCAATTCCCTTTTTCATCTCTCTCGATTTCATTGTGCTTAGCCGGTATTCCATAAAAAGTAAATCCATCTATTGTTACCTGTTTACCATCATTTAAACCTACCGGAAATTCTTTATCGCATTTTATCCTTTGAGCTACAAAATCCCTGTTCGCCTCAGGTATTAAAAAATTAATTCCCATGTTATTTTGCAGAAGGGGAATTAGGGTTTCCGCATCCAGGTGATCTGTATGGTTGTGACTGGAAGTTACAATAGAAACATTCTTCAATAATTCCGGCTTCATCACCAGTTCACTCATTCTTATATGCGGTTTTTCCGAGGATTCATATTTCCTTGTCAGGGAATCAGACAAATAAGGATCAATTAAAATTCTTTTTCCATTCCATTGTAATACATACCCGCTCTGCCCAAGCCACCATAAATAAAAACGGCTGTAACCAGTCATAAACAGATCCATTTCTGCTACCAGTTCTTCATTTTTTTTTATAGCCGGAATCAAGGTCATAAACTTTCCCTTACTTTTTGGGCCCCCTTTACCATGTTGACCAGTTTTTGCCTGGAGGCCCACCTGGCCGTTTGGCTCAATCCACAATCAGGCGCCACTGATAATTTTTCTGCCGGGATATACTTCAGGCAACGTTTGATTCTTTCCACTACATCGTCCACTGTTTCTATATAATAATTTTTTACATCAATGATACCGACAGCCACATTCATTCTTTCGGAGAATGGTGTTAACAGGTCTATTTCCGAAAATTCACGGTTGGCCATTTCAACATGAATTTCGTTTACATCCAGCTCTAAAAAATCAGGAAGCATAGGCTGAATGCTCCTGTATCCAACCGGATGACCTTTAAAATTACCAAAGCATAAATGCGTACTTAAATGGCATTTTCCGGTGATGGGTTTTACGGTTCGGTTAAAAATATCGACAAATCGTTTGGTGTCTTCCTTGTAGGCATAGCAGCTCATAGAAGGTTCATCAACCGTTATTTCTGTGCAGCCAGCTTCTACAAGCGATTCCAGTTCTTTTTGTACAATAGGCAATAAGGCCTCGGTAATAGCATAGCGGTCTTTGTAATTTTCATTGGGCAGTAGCCTTCCACTGAGGGTGTATGGACCCGGAATACTAGCTTTTAATACAGGCCCTGCAGGAGCAAGTTTTTTTAATCGCAAATATTCCTTTACCGCACCCAAACCACCGGGTGCTTTTAATTCACCAACAATATTATTTTTCCCCCGCTGATCATGCGCCGGGGGACCAAATTTTCTTGTTTCCGTTTCATTATTTTCAATACCATTGATAAATCCGTAAAATGACAAATTGAAGTCCAGCCGGGTTTGTTCGCCATCTGTAATAACGTCCAGACCTGCAGTTACCTGGTCATGAATGGCAGCTATCACGGCATCCTCAATCATTTCTTCAATATCTGCCTTACCAAATTGATCCAGGTTTTGCGAAGCAAATTCTAACCACCCGGGAAAAGGATAACTACCCACAACAGTAGTACGAATCGGTATTGACTGCATAATATTTCTTGTTTACCCGTTTAAAAAAAAACTACTGCTCCATTATAACAAGTTAAGGAGCCAGTTTCGTCATTCGTTTTGAATGTTCATCATAAGCATCTTCAAAAAGTTGATTTGCCCTTTCTTCTCCTGCTATACAAGTGGCTGTTAAAACCTTTGGGGGTTGGCCTGCCCTGGTCAGCAAATCTGCTACTTCTGCTTTTATACTGTTTACTATTAATATTCCTCCTACTGTAGATCCGGGAGATACAGGCGTCTCCAACCCATTGATATAAATCATGGAATCGCCGGCCGGTGCCCCGGTATCCAAAATGAGATCGGCAAAGTCACTTAATTTTTTTCCGTCCGTTCTTTTGCTATTACTTTTTATAGAATGTTCCTTTGTGATCAAAGCCACCGTTTTGATCTTATTCTGCTGAAATATTTCAGCCATTTCTATAGGTACAATATTGCACCCGCTTGATGAAATGATCAATGCGCAATCTGTATTGCTCAATGAAAAATTACGTAATATCCTTGAAGCCAGGCCTGGAACATTTTCTAAAAACATAGCCTGTCGCTGGCCGTTGGCCCCTGTTACGTTATTATGAAAAGTTAATGATAACTCCACTATGGGATTGAAACCGGGAAAGGAGCCATAGCGGGGCCACATTTCTTCTACCATGATACGACTATGACCGGTACCGAATAAATGTACTACCCGACCGGCCAGGATACTTTCCGCAAACCACTGTGCTGCCTGTTTTATTGCCAGCTCCTGTGACTTCACCACCTCAATAATGGCAGCACATTTTTTTAAATACAATTCGGTTACATTCATACTTCAGATTTTTTTGCTTCCCGGGCAAAGGCATCCATGGCAAAACAAGCCGCCCCGATAGCACCGGCCATTTCACCATAAACAGCTTTTACAATTTCCGTTTTATTTCCACCGGGTCTCCATTCATATTGGTTCATATACTCATTTAAAGGAACGAATAAATCGGGACCTGCTTCGGTAATACCACCTCCTAATATGACCATTTCAGGCGAAAGAATATTAACAACCGATGCAAGACCAATGGCTAATTGCCTTACCGACTTAAGCCATATATTTTTTGCGTCGTCATCACCTTTTTTATAAGCTTCCATCAATTGATGAGTGGAGATGAACTTTCCATGGCTTCTTTTTTCAACGGTATAATTTCCCAAACATTCTTCCAGGCTACCCGGCATACCCGTTACATCACAATCACCTTCATCATCAATAACCATATGGCCCATGTGACCTGCTTTGTTAAAAGCCCCCTGGTAAGGTTTTCCATCGATCAGGATAGCACCCCCTACACCTGTTCCAAGTGTTAGCATTGCAACATTCTTTTTATTTTTTGCCACACCAAATTTGGCTTCACCCATTAAAGCCGCCACCGCGTCATTTATAACAAAGGTTGTTTGCTTTAAAAAATGTGTCCAGTTAAAATTTTCAAGACCCTGCATACGCCCGGGCATAAAAGCAATAGCTGTATTATCATCATTTGGTAAGCCCGGTGCTGAAATTCCCACAATAAAATCATCTTTTTGTATCGTTGCCTGAAATTCCTTTATTATTCCGCCGACTGCTTGTTTCCAAATAGTATCGTCCCCATCATTCGTAGGTCTTTGCAGGGAGTGTACAATCTTTCCCTCAGTATCTATAGCTACCGCTTTTATTCTTGTACCACCCAGATCTACGCCTATGGTCAATGAATTCATTTTATTTAAGAGGATGATGTGAAATTGTTTTATGTATGCTGAATTAGAACTGTCCTTCGCTCACGGTCCAGCCCCCATCTACTGCAACCACCTGCCCGGTAGTAAACCTGGATTGGTCACTCATAAAATAAAGGGCCAAACCATCCAGGTCTTCCGGCAAGCCTATGCGACCTCCGTCCAACGGTTGTTTTGTTTTGATAAATGATAAGATCTCCTGGTCGCCGGCTGCTCTTTTTGCCATAGGTGTTTCTACCAATGCAGGTGCAATCACATTGACCCGAATATTATCCTTTGCGTAATAAGCGGCCACCGATTTTGAAAAACCAATAACAGCTGACTTGGCAGCCGCATAGCTATGGGTAGAAAAAAAATGAGGGGAAGGAGAAAATCCCAATACAGATCCCATATTTAGTATGGTCCCTCCTTTTTTTAATTCAATCATTTTTTTTACGGCCGCCTGGTTTGATAACATCAGGGAAGTTAAATTTAATTCAAGGGTTGCTGACCATCCTTCTTGTGTAAGTTCATGGAGGGGACCATCGCCCATTTTTCGACCACTACCTCCGGCAATATGATATAATCCATCGAAGCCACCCCATTTTTTTATACATTGAACAATGGCCTCTTCAGCCGTTTCCTTCTTTGTGGCATCTCCGCACATAGCATCAGCAGCTTGTCCTAATAAATTTTTTGCCTGTGAAACATTGTTTTCATTTCTACCAACCACTATTACTTTTGCGCCATTCACTATAAAAGCCCTGGCCGCCGATAAACCAATACCTGTAGTACCACCAATAATGACTATATGTTTATCTTTTAGTAAACTCATTTATTGTTTTTAAAGCATGAAAGCTCTTTTAAACGACCGGCCATTTGAATGAAGATTGCAGTTTTACTTTTTTCCCTGTCGTTCCGGATTCTCTTGTAGCTTCAATAACTTCTAATACATGGAGGGCATGTTCTGCTGCAATCAGCGGCTCCAAACCTGTTATCAAAGATTCTGAAATTACGGATGCGCCTTCCTGCCAAACATAATTACCCGGATCAGGAACAAAGCGCCGGGTTTTTTCATGATCATGCGTGGCCATGTCCACCCCATGTGGCGCCCAGTCGTAACCCACCATACTCATATTTCCATGGGTGCCCCAAAGTTGGATGGTTGGTTTTTCCTGTCCTTTTCCTTCATGCCCATAGGGATCAAAATAATTGAAGCCACATTGAACATGAGAAATAATACCATTACCATGATCCATTAATAACATGGCATTGTCTTCTGCTTCAACTTTTATTTTTCCTTTGTTGTCGACGGTTCTTTCCGGAGTTACAATGCTTGTCATAGCCATCACGTTTTTAGCAGGCCCGAGTAATCCCGTTAAAGTAGCAATATTATATACTCCGAGATCTGGCAAACTTCCTCCTCCTTTTTCATAAAAGAACGCAGACCATCCCGGACCGGTATGACCGTAGTGAGCATGTGCACAAGATACCTTACCCAGCTTACCTTCCTTCAACGCTTTTGACATAAATGCAAATTGGGGGCTATTAACAACAGCCGGAGCTCCCCAGATCCGGAGCTTTTTACTTTTGGCCAGGTCCATTAAGGATTTGCCTTCTTTGTAGGTATTGGCCATTGGTTTTTCGCTCCATACATGCTTGCCTGCATTTAATGCTATCCTGTTCAGGCGGCCATGTTCCTGCATATCTGTTGTAACAACCAACAGATCAAAGGCCGGACCTTTTAATTGTTGGTCTATATGCGGGAAATGAGCAGGTATATTAAACTCTGCTGCTCTTTTTTTGGCCCTGTCTTGAACAATATCACAGGCGCTAACCAATTCCACGAATGGGGATTTGGACAGGTGGGGCAAATAAACTCCGGAAACACTTCCGCATCCGATAATGGCTACTCTTGTTTTTTTTGCAGGAGTTGTTAACGCAAAACTCTCTATGGAAGAAAGTAAAACAGCCGCACCTGCCATAGCAGTGTGTTGCAAAAATTCCTGGCGGGAGATACTTTTCATAACAATCGTTTTTTACAATAAAAATTTGAGAATAAATATTTATTTAAATGATGGATGTTGAAATCCCAGGCGCTGTAAGCCGGTTTTAATTTCAGGACAATTCATAAACAATTTCCATAATAGGCCGCTACGGTAGTTTTCAATCATTACAATTATAGGACCCTGATCGATGGCCAGGTGACTGCCAGCATACCAGTTTTTTGTTTCGTTGAATGCATCTGTAAATCCATACTCACTCCAGATCTTGTCACCCAGGTCGTAATAAAAATGCTTTAGCGCCTTCATTGAAAATTCAGGTGTGTAGGGAAATGAGGAAAGGGCGGCTGCAGGTGATATGGTTCCGTTATCGTTGGTGGGTGAGTGTGCACTGTAACCATTGTAGGTATCGCTTGCGGTAAGACCCCATGAATTTTCACCAAACCCCTTAAATGCTTTTGGATTATCAATGCAATATGCCCGGTTGATCATTGTATGATTTTTATTTTGCTCCCAATAATCAGCATAATTATCTTTTAAACCCCGTGGATCTAAACCCAGGAAGGAATAATGCGTAAAAAACAGCGGGCCACCATAATCATCACCCAGGGGTAATTTAAACCCATAATATTCTCGTTGGTTTTTAAAGTTGATGCCATTTGTCCATCCTCTGAAATATACCCGGGGGTCAATGGCATGATTTTTTGAAGAGGCGGCAAGGACATAGGTGATCAGGCATTCATTCCAACCTCTTATTTCATTGTTCATGGCCCAGCCATGGTATGGACTCCAATGCCAGAACAGTACATTCATTCCGCTGCGGGTGTACCAATCCCATTCCACTTCATTCCACATCCAGGTAATGCGCCTGCGCAATTCATTTTCTTTTTGGTTATCCTGGTTAAAATATTCCCGTGCACATAAAAGACCCTGGAATAAAAAGGAGGTTTCTACAATATCTCCCCCGTCATCTTTGGGGCTGAAGCGAATTGTTTTTCCTGTAGTGCCATTCATCCAATGAGGATAAACCCCATGAAACACATCGCTGTTTCTAAGAAACCTGACAATTTTAAGTAATTGTCCTGCGGCTGTATCTCTTGAGATCCATTTTCGCTCCGCAGCTACAATAATAGCCATGATGCCAAAACCGGTGCCTCCGGTGGTGGTTGTTTCATGTCCGTAATCGATGATATTACTTCTTTCCCTGGCCAGGCCGCTGACAGGATGCGCAAAATCCCAGAAGTACCGGAAGGTTTGCTTTTGAACCAGATCAAGCAAAGCAGAATCAGAAAGATTTAGGGGTCTTGCTGCAGGATTGAATGAGGCAATCTTTCTTTCTTTTACCTGCGCAAAAGAATAATAAGGAATGGTCACTATTGAAATCCAAACAACAAGGGCAATTTTTTTCATATGGCTGTTCTGTTTAAACTTAATAAAATCCGAAATATAAGTTCTGGATTTTAGATTACCATGAAACAAAATCATTTTGCCTATAAATAAGGCGCCGAAAATCCTAAGGTGATCATGCCTGCTTTTACCTCGGGGCAACTACTAAATAAATTCCATAATAACCCAGACCGGTAATTTTCTATCATGATCATAATAGGTCCCTGGTCTATTGCCAGGTATGAATTGGAAAACCAGGTTTTATGAAGGGAAAAAGCATCTGTAAATCCATATTCCTTCCATATCTTATCTCCCAGTACATAATAGTAAAACTTCAATGCCTGCATAGATTCTGTGGGTGTGTAAGGAAAAGAAGATAAGGCCGCCGTGGGTGCAATAAAACTCTGATCATTTGCCGGCGAGCTGGCCGTATAGCCATTTTCGATATCGCTGGCAGTAAGGCCCCAAACAGAATCACTATAACCAAAATAATTAAGTGGATTGGTTTTGCAATAAGTATAGTTAATAAGCGAATGATTTTTTACCTGGGTTAAATAGTCCGCATACAAATCGGTTAATCCATTGGGATTAATTCCAAGAAAAGAATAATGAGAAAAGAATAAAGGACCTCCCTGATCAGGACCCAGTGGCAACTGGTAGCCATAAAAGGTCTTACCATTTTTCATTCCTCCATTGGAAGCCCATCCATTATCATAAACCAATTTAGGAATGGAATAGCTTTTTGAGGAAGCGGCCAGGATATAAGTGATCATCGATTCATTCCAGCCTTTAACAGGAAGATTCATATCCCAACTGAAATTTGGACTCCAATGCCAGTACAAAACATTTTGATTTGACCGGCGAAACCAATCCCATTCTACCCGGTTCACTATCGTATCAATTTCATTCCTCAAATTGGTTTCGCTAACAAATGCACTACTAAAATATTGTCTCGCAGAAAGCAAACCCTGTACCAGGTAAGAAGTTTCTACTATATCCGCACCATTGTCCTTATTGCTAAAGGGAATCACCTTCCCGGTTTGGCCATTCATCCAGTGTGGAAAGGCGCCGTGAAAAGTTTCAGCAGTATTTTTTAAAAAAGAAACCATGGTTTGTAATCTTGTTAACCCGTCAGTGCGTGTAATAAAATTACGATGGATAGCTGCCACAATAGCCATCATGCCAAACCCCGTACCTCCCGAAGTATAAATGGCTGCATCCGTATTTCTTTCCCGTACCATTCCGCTTACAGGGTGAGATAATTTCCAAAAATAATTGAAGGTTCTTCTTTGCACTGAATCCAGCAATGCATTTTCCGCAATTGCCGGATATTTTCTGGAGGAATCCAGTTGCGTTATGAACTCCGCATTAGCACCAGTAGATAAAGATCCTCCTGCTGTTGATTTTACTCCGGAAGATATACTGACATTATATTTTGTAATATGACTTAGAGGGAGCGAAGGTTTTATTATTATAGTACTATCGTTTTTTTCATAATCGATCACATAGGTTATATCGGATCCTGCCTTATTTTTGAAACTTACTTTATTACTCAGTGTGATTTTATTAACAGGAGCACTAAAAGAAAACTTCAGCGTGGGATTCACATGGATATTATAATCAGAAACACCCGCAAGCTGACCGTTTATATTTACCGATCGTAAGGTCAATGGTGATATCGGCTGCACAACCACCGGCTCAGGACCGGAAGATTTTTTGCAACTCACCGTTCCAATCATCCAAATGCAAATTACAATTATGGGAATAACTGGTTTCATGTTTACTTGTGTTGAAGAAAAATTAATTTTTCATTATTCCGGGCTAATGCTAACATACTGTCTTTTATTGTTCTTACCCACTTTATGTCCCGGGTCTGCCCGTTGATTCCTGATAATTCAGGTTGAGAATAAACCTGGCAATTCTTATTCTTATCAATGCTGAACATAGCCGCCGCCTGTGCATCGTATCTTCCTTCATAAGGAATAACATCAAAAAAATTACCTCCGGCCAGCCAGGTAGTTTCACCGGTTACAAGTGAAGTTATTTTGTGAAATGAAAATACAGGCGCTAACTGTAATTTCATGGGCAGATCGTTTACAGAAAAATTTCCTTTTCCGTCTCCGTAAAAAATGGCAGAACCTAATCGTTCAGCCATTAAAGGCTGAATGGTATCGATCCATCCATAAAAAACATCCTTCATAATGACATTTGCATACTCTGAATAAAGCAGGTAATGTTTTTTTAATAAAGGCAGCGACCGTTCTACTTCATCCTTGGCCAGAAAAGGATATTCCTTTCCGTTCAATGTATACGACAACAATTGATCCATGCTGCCATTTTGATCGTAGTCTGCAACATAAAGTCGTAAGGGGCCATTTTTTCCGCTCCAGAATTTGTTATTATAACCCCAATTGCCGGCGAGAATATCCAATTGCCCGTCACTGTTTGCATCATCTACCACTATTGTTTGCCACAAGCCGGTTGATTTTGGAATACTTGATTTTTTGAACCTGCCTTTTTCATTCATAAAAATGGTTACAGGCATCCATTCCCCGGCCAGCACCAGGTCTTTCCATCCATCATTGTTCATATCCGCAAATGCGGTACTCGTAATCATTCCAATATTTGAAAGCGATATAATATCTGGAGTGGCTATAGTAAAATTTGCCTTCCCGTCATTGATCAACAAATAAGGTGTTTGTGGAATACCGAATGCTTTGGCATTTGCCAGAACCCCAACAAAAATATCCAGGTCACCATCTTTGTCGAAGTCAGCAACGGACACACTTGATTTGTTTTCTATAATTGTTGGTAAGGAATTGATTGATTTAATAAAATGACCCTTCCCATCATTTAAATACAGCCTGTCCTGCAAATAAATGCCAGCACTATATTGGTTTCCGCCACTGGCTACATACAGATCAGGATGTGTGTCGCCATTGGCATCAAAAAAAACAGCATCTACATCCTCATTTACTGCATCCCGGTTAAATATAGCTGTGTCAACCGAAAGGAAGGATCCGGTTCTTTGTTGTATCATCAAAGTACCCGGCTGTCCAATGGCTCCACATGCGTACAGATCATCAAGCCCATCGCCATTTACATCGGCTACTGCCAGCTTTGGGCCTCTTGTTGACTGAGAATGCGGAATCAGGTATTGTACATTATAATCTAAAAAATCATTTTCCCGATGTGTCCAATTAAGATTGATGGACGGAGAGATATCAGCGAAAATTCCAGGTGTTGGTTTAAAAAATTCTTCCTGCTTAAAAAATCCTGAGGCTTCATTTTTATTAATAACTAACTGTTTATTCGTTGCAATGTTTTTTAAAATTTGGAATTTTTGATCAGGCCAAACAATAAGCATGCTGTCAATCAATGTTACGGAATCAAGACCAAAATGAAGTCGAGGATCTGACGAAGATTGAAAACCGCGGGTCAGCATTAATTGCTGGTATTGCATCCTGGGCTTGCCATCTTCATTTGAAGTAAACAGGTAGGCCTTGGTACCAACGCCTGAGGTATTTAAGCTGTCCCCTTTAAAGGAAAGTGAAATATAATTTCTTTTTGGTCCTTCATTTTTTAATATTACGGCTGGTGAATTAATGCAATTGATAATTAGGTCAAGCCTGCCGTCGTTATCCAGGTCGGCATAAGAAGCCCCGGTATAATAACCTTTCATGTTGCCCGTTCCCCATTTATCACTAACATCATTAAACAGCAGCTGCCCATCACCCTTAAACAAAAAAGGATGCGAACTTCCATCGGGCATTTTTTCAATGGCCATGTCATCATATTCGTCGGTTTGATTCATCCCTTTTCTTACCTGGAGGTCAGAAACAAAGCGAACATAATCCAGGTCTACGGGTCTTTTAACGATACCGCTGGAAACAAAAAGATCTTTGTTTCCATCATTGTCAAAATCAGCAAACAAAGGAGACCAACTCCAGTCTGTAGCCGGAATACCACTTATTAAACTTGTTTCAATAAAACTATTCCCGTTGCCATTATTTTGCTGCAAACTGTTTTTAGAATATTGCTTTTGATATCCCTGTATCTCCAGCTTCACCTTATAAATATCCGGATTCTCATCGCTGCCGTAAGTTTTTAATACTTTTTCATCAGGAGGCAACATATCTACAGTAATTATATCCAATTGTCCATCATTGTTATAATCCGCTACATCATTGCCCATACTAAAGCGGCTAAAATGCCTGAAATGCTCAGCGCTGCTTTCAGTAAAAGTGCCATTACCTTTATTATTAATATAGTAATAATCATTTTCATGAAAATCATTACCTACATAGATGTCATCCCATCCGTCATTATTCAAGTCGGCAAAGGCCAGGCCTAAACCATACCCCAGGTTGCTCTGAAAAATTCCGGCCTGTGCTGAAACATCAGAAAACTTTTTTTCCGGTTTGTTTAGATCATTCCTGTAGAGACGATCACCGGCGCCGGCATCAAACTTTCTTCTGAAGCTGGTATCTACAATGTTCGCATGCGGCTTTTGTGATTGATTTAGGATATAACAATCCAGGTCACCATCGTGATCGTAATCAAAAAAACCGGATTGCGTTGTATATCCAGAAAAATCCAATCCATAGTCTCCCGATTTATCTGTGAACGTTCCATCACCGTTATTTATGAATAATACATTGTGACCTTTCAGTCCATAAGTATTGCTAACAGCCGAAACATACATATCAAGAAATCCATCACTGTTTACATCGGCCATGGACACACCTGTGCACCAATCTGCAGTGCCGGCTACACCCGCTTTTTCTGTTATGTCCTCAAAAACAAAATTTCCTTTGTTTAAATACAGTTTATTATTCCCTTTGCTATTGGCAGTAAAATAAATATCCGGCAAGCCGTCATTATTGATATCCCCAGTGGCTACCCCACCCCCATTATAATAATATAAATAGTAGAGGATATTAAAGAGTTTCTTTTTTTCAAGCTTGTTCTCAAAATGAATATTAGTTTCAGCGGGAGAAAGGTTGGTGAAAAGCGGTGGATCATTTTCCCGGCCGCAGGAAATAAGAATGTAAAGTAGAAAAAAATAAAAGCAACCCTTTACCATAATAATATAAATGTAAAGGGCTGATACGGTTGTTCAGCCCTTTTCTTTATCAAAATAAATCGACTAATCTTTTTTATAACTTACTATTATATAATGCCTGAATCTCTGTTGCTGAAAGTGCCTTGCCATATAATCTGAATTGATCCATTTTTCCGGTAAAGGCGCTGATCCATGCGTCACCTGGTCCGCTTAAGCCGGCATGTTTATTCCAACCACTTAATACCAAATTGCTTGCCTTTTTTAGATTAAGTTTCCCCAGCGGTCCGCCACTACTATTTTTAAAATCACCTGAATTTCCCGGAGTAGGAACATTCTGGCCATCGAAATAGACCATTAATTTGGAAGTGGTTTCATCGTAGGTAAATGCAATATGATGCCACTGACCATTAAATAAAGGTTTGGTAAAAGATTGATTGGTGTACTCTACCCAATGATCCATTAAAGCGAACTTAAATGTACATGCGTCTACTTTAGCATGTTCCACTAACAAAAAGGCAGAGCTTTCATGCCAATAATCCTTATCGACCAAAGAAAAGTAGAGCTCTGTATTTGGATTAACCGTGTTATTAACCCACATGGAAATGGTACAGCTTGTCGCTTCTTTAAAATCATTGGCACCCGGGTATTTGATGGCTTTGTCAATGACTCCTTTCACTGCTTTTCCTGAAACGCCATCAACCGAAGCAAGTGGATTCTCACTT
>JBGTNK010000189.1:0-72748 GCA_041743125.1 Chitinophagaceae bacterium | reverse complement strand
GTTCCGGCTGCACCAGCCAATCCAACTTCTAACTCCCCGCAATGTGTAAGTAATGGTGTTACCATGCACTTTACCGGTTCAGCACCGGCAGGTGAAACCTGGTTCTGGCAAACCAGTGCAACAGGAACCAGCACAGCAAATTCAACATCAAGTTATAATGTTACCCTTTCAGGAACTTATTATGTAAGGGCGCAGAATAATACCACATTAGAATGGAGCAATGGAGCCGGAAGTATAACGGTAAGTGTAACTACAGGACCGGATGTTTCAGCTCCTGTATTTGATGAAGGCCCCAACTCTGCACGTTGCCAGGGCGCCGGAACAGTAACTTACTTAGCTACGGCTTCCAATGCGACCGGTATCACCTATAGCCTGGACGCAACAAGTCTTGCTTATGGTAACACGATCAATTCAGCCACCGGCGCAGTTACTTTTGCATTCAACTGGAATGGTAGTTCTACTATTACCGCCACTGCTGAAGGATGTAACGGGCCATTATCCAGCGACCACGAAGTGGAGATCCTGGCTTTTGTAAATACCCCGGTATTTGATGCAGGACCTTCCTCCGTAAGATGTCAGGGAGCAGAAACAATTAATTATAATGCTTCTGCTGACAATGCAACAGGCTTAACTTATAGCCTGGACGCCGGAAGTTTAGCGGCAGGCATTACCATTGATGCTAATACAGGCGATGTGACTTTTGATGCATCCTGGTTTGGAACATCTGTTATTACAGTGGAGGCTGTTGGATGTAACGGTCCAAAATCAGCAACCCATACCATTGACACCAGAGGTATGGTTGCAACGCCGGTATTTACCCTGGGCTCTACTTCCAACCGATGTAAGGGAGGGGCTACAGTTGTCTATACAGCCAATGCAGCAAACGCTGCTTCTGTCATCTATAGTCTTGATGCCGCCAGCATCACCGGAGGAGTAACCATCAATGGTACCACAGGAGCGGTTACTTATCCGAACGGTTGGACCGGAACATCAGTTATTACAGCCACCGCTACCGGATGCAGCGGGCCAACATCGGCCACCCATAATGCGTCATCATGGAATGATGTCAACAATCCTGTATATTCTATCGGTAATAGTTCAACACGCTGCCAGGGTGCAGGCACGGTAACATATACGGCAACAGAAGCCAATGCATGGGCGGGTATAAGCTATGGCCTTGATGCGGCCAGTTTGGCTGCTGGTAACACTATCGATACAGCAACAGGCGCTGTCACCTATACAGCAGGCTGGAGCGGATCTTCAAAAATAACAGTTACTGCAAAGGGGTGCGGAGGACAAAAAACCAAGGATCATGATGTAACGACAACTCCATATGTTCAAGCTCCTGTTTTTGAATGGGGCGCCTCTTCCATCCGTTGTCAGAAAGGAGAAACAACAAATTATAAATCCACTGCTGCTAATAATACCAGCATTACCTACACACTCGATGCCGCCAGCCTGGCTGCCGGAAATTCCATTACCACTGGTGGAGGTGGTTCTGAAGGTAGAGTAACATTTACAGCTGGCTGGACGGGAACTTCAGTTGTTACAGCAATAGCTTCCGGCTGTAATGGCCCGGTTTCAACAACCCATTCCATCACAACCACGCCATCAGTGGCGGCACCTGTGCTTACCTTAGGCTCTGGCTCAACCAGGTGCCAGGGTGCCGGTTCGGTTACCTATACTGCATCAGCAGCCAATAATACAGGGATTACTTATAGTCTGAATGCTCCTGCTCTCAGTGCGGGCAATACGATTAATGCGTCCACGGGCCAGGTTACTTATGTAGCCGGCTGGACCGGGGCAACCGTAATTACTGCCAGTGCTACAGGTTGTGGGGGACCGCTAACAGGCACTCATACGGTGACCATAACACCCTATGTTGGCACTCCTGTATTTACAGCAGGGGCAACCTCAAGCCGATGCCAGGGTGCCGGTGCCGTCACTTTTACAGCAAATGCTTCCAATTCAACTTCCGTTTCTTATAGTCTTGATGCCACCAGTTTGGCAGCAGGAAATACCATCAATGGCTCAACAGGGGCTGTAAGCTTTGCAGCCGGTTGGACCGGGGTCTCAACGATTACGGCCAATGCAACGGGCTGTGGAAGTCCAACTTCCGCTAACCATGTGGTGACCACCAATCCGCCTGTTACAACCCCTGTCTTTACCCTGGGTGCATCCTCGTTCCGCTGCCTGGGTTTCGGGACAGTAACTTATGCGGCTACGTCTTCAAATAGTACAGGCATCAATTATAGCCTGGATGCAACAAGCCTTTCTGCAGGGAATACAATAAATTCGGCTACCGGTGCGGTAAATTATACCCTGCTATGGGTTGGTACTTCAACCATTACCGCTTCGGCTTCAGGTTGTGCCGGGCCGTTCACAGCAATCCATACCGTTACCATCAACGGGGCGGTAACAACCCCTGTATTTACCATGGGGTCCAGTTCTACCCGATGCCAGGGCGCCGGAACCGTGACATACACCGCCAATGCAAACAACACATCTGGAATAACCTATAGCCTAAATGCCGGCAGCATCACCGCCGGTAATACGATCAACTCGGCGACGGGTCTGGTTACCTACGTGGCCGGATGGAGTGGCACGACCACCATCACTGCCAGCGCTGCTGGTTGTAACGGTCCAAGAACGGCAAATCATACCGTTACTGTAACTCCAACTGTTGGAACGCCTGTCTTTACTACCGGGCCTACTTCTACCAGGTGCCAGGGCGCCGGCTCAGTTGATTATACGGCAAACGCCTCAAATATCACTGGTAAAACATATAGCCTGGATGCAGCCAGCCTTGCAGCCGGAAACACCATTAACAGTGTAAACGGTATTGTGAATTATGTAGCAGGTTGGTCAGGTACCAGCATTGTCACCTGCACGGTAACAGGATGTAATGGTCCTGCATCTTCTAATCATACGGTTACCATTACACCTACTGTAGGTACACCTGTCTTTACGGCTGGATCTACATCCATCAGGTGCCAGGGTGCAGGAACGGTGGTTTATGGTGCAGCAGCTGCCTATACAACAGGGATTTCGTATAGTTTGAATGCTGCCAGTATTTCAGGAGGGAATTCGATTAATTCAGGTACAGGATCCGTAAACTGGACTGCAGGATGGAGCGGTACATCTACCATTACCGCCAGTGCAGCTGGATGTAACGGACCCAGGACGGCCATCCATACCGTAACAATTACACCAACGGTTGGTCTTCCTGTATTCACTTTAGGTGCCACTTCTTCCCGATGCCAGGGAGCTAATTCTGTAATTTATACTGCTACTGCTACAAATAATACAGGTATTAGTTATAGCCTGGATGCTACAAGCATTTCCGGAGGAAATTCAATAAATTCAGCGACAGGGGAAGTCACTTACCAGGCTGATTGGACAGGAACTTCTATAATTACTGCTTCAGCTACAGGTTGTAACGGACCGAGGTCTTCCAATCATACGGTCACAACCAATATAACCGTTGGCGCAACAGTTTTTACCCTGGGAGCAACATCCATTCGTTGCCAGGGGGGTAATTCTGTGACTTATACAGCCACAGCACCTAATTCAACATCGATATCATATGCATTAGATGCTGCCAGCACTTCCGGAGGGAATACAATTAATGCCATGACCGGCGCAGTTGTTTATGCTGCCGGTTGGAGCGGTACCACTACCATCACGGCTACAGCAGCAGGTTGCAATGGTCCAACGTCTGACATTCATACTGTAACGATAACGCCAACTGTAGGCACACCTGTTTTCATATCAGGCAGTACTTCTACAAGGTGCCAGGGAGTAAATACCGTCACCTATTCAGCTAATGCAACCAATACTACCGGTATTACTTATAGCCTGGATGGTTCCAGCATATCAGCAGGTAATTCTATCAATAGTTCTACGGGTATAGTAACTTATGTAAGTACATGGAATGGAACTTCAACTATCACCGCAACAGCCACCGGTTGTAACGGACCAAGAACTGCTAATCATACGGTCACCATTACGCCAACCGTAGGTACTCCTGTATTTTCATTGGGTCTTCAGTCTGTCCGCACACAAGCTGCCGGTACGGTTATTTATTCAGCTACATCTACAAATAATACAGGTATCAGTTACAGCCTGGATCCTGCAAGTGTAAGTGGAGGAAGTACAATAAACTCTTCTACCGGCGCAGTTACCTGGGCAGCCTCCTGGTTTGGTACTTCGGTGGTTACTGCCACGGCAACCGGATGTAACGGACCTGTTACCTCCGTACACATTGCTAACATTAACCCCTCTGTTGTTCAGTCGCCATTGTACCTGTCAACACCAGGTCAGATACTGGACAGGATTGATCCTGTTGCGACGGGAATAACTACTACCGTTCAAAGTGCAGTTCTGGCTTCTACCGGAACGGCCAGCACCACATTTACTCTAGATCCGGCTTTGTGTAATGATCTTACGATTAAAGCACAAACCATTGCTGTGGTTTTACATCTTAATATAAGCAGTGGTACTATGCCCGTGAATCCTAATATTACCGCAACCATAAGATATGGGGCTACTACCATCATTAATTTAACCAACCCAGTCTACAATTCTTCTACCGGTATTTTATCCTGGTCGGCTATTTTAGGTGCTGACGTTACTGTGCCAACAGGGCAAATGATCACACTGACCATTACTACCGCCCAGCCTGGTGTTACTTTCAGAATTGATTACCACAGTATGACAAAGCCCTCCAGGGTGAGCTTGTTTCCTGTATCTACCTTTATTGATTTTCTTTCATTTGATATATATAATGCGCCCTACCCTGGTGGAAGCAAAAGAATCAGCGGCAATACCAACACCACTTACTATGCAAGAAGCGTTGTGACTACACCATTTGGATACAGGGACATCACTGGTATGGAGATGAAAATAAACCCTCCGGGAAATAGCTTTGCTGTAACCTGTGTGGATTCCACAGCCTGTACACGTACGTATGAATATGCATGGACTACTACTTCCAGTACCGGAACCTATTATCTGCTGGCTACAGCTAAAG
Source organism: Chitinophagaceae bacterium (assembly GCA_041743125.1). Classification (GTDB taxonomy): domain Bacteria; phylum Bacteroidota; class Bacteroidia; order Chitinophagales; family Chitinophagaceae; genus Terrimonas_B. The sequence goes on along the minus strand of JBGTNK010000189.1, from coordinate 67,716 downwards.
AAGGTTATGAGAATATCATCAAAAATTCTGAATTACTTGCCTTTGACGTATGTACTCTTTGCGGGCCTGTAGCATTGAATGATTCAGCAAAAGGTGCCGGTGGAACCCCACTGATTGTAGACGTAACGGCGAACGATTACGATCCAAATAAGAATATTAATGCATCGAGTCTTTCCATTTTTAGCCAACCTAATAATGGAACCGGTTTTGTATCCAACAACAAAATTGTTTACCTGCCCAATGGTTCATTTGCCGGCAAGGATACACTGGTTTACCAGATCTGCGACAGTACTAATATTTGTACCACAGCCTCCGTATTTTTCGATATTGATCCCCTGTTGATTGATCAATGCTCGGATGCAACCAGAACACATACTTATTTTGTTCCTTATCCTGAGAATGATGCGTTTAAGGCTTTACTGAATACATCCAGTACTACGATGCCAAGCAACAATATCAGGACGGTTATAAGTTTAACCATACCCTATCCCGGTATGTCAATCGTTTGGGATCATTGGGAGGATGGCTACGAAATAAATCCATGGGATCCCCTGCAGACCACTACCAAAGTTTGGGGAGATGGCAATCCTTACAATGGAATTGCACCTGGTTATGCTAACGACATAATACCAGCAGGGGGAAGTATTATTTTGGATAATACGATGCCGGCAAATCCGAGAGTTTCCACCAATATTTTTTATGACGGAAGGGATAAGATTACTTCAAGCGGGCAGATTGCTATGACACAGGTTAGCGGTGAGCCTACCCGGATGCCGGTGCAGGCGATTAAAACCAATATTACTTCTACCTTTAATTTCGGACAATCTTTTACCATTCCTCTGGGTCAGAATTTCCCAAGCAGGGATTTCAGGTACACAGGTTTATTTGTAAGAGCAGAATTGGACGGAACGATTGTTGAAATTGATAAAGATAATAACGGTTCCCTGGAAACTACATTTACACTAAACCAGGGAGAATCTTATTTAGTGGATGGAGGAGTGAATTATGGAGCGACTGTAACCAGTAACAAACCTATAGGAGTGGAATTGAATGCGGGTGGGGTCGATCAGTTTTCCATCAGGAATGCCTCTATATATCCGGCCACCTGGTATTCAAATACCTATTATTCTCCGGTGCCCACATCTGACAACCCGGCTAACAATCCGAAAGATAGTTCTGTGGTCATGTTATATAATAGCTTAAACAGGCCTATTACTATTAGCTGGCAGTCAGGCGTACCTGGAAGCGGCACCATTAATCTGCCTGCAAAAGGATGTGTAAGGTTCCCGTTGATTTATTCTGCCACCGCGGCCTATAAATTTTTTAATCCAACAGGTGAATCCTTTACAGCCATTGAAATAATAGATTCATATACCCCTGGCGGAGGCGGTAATGATGGACAAACCTATGACTGGTCATTTAACCTGATTGCAGAATCAAGACTTACAGATTTTGCAACAACAGCCTGGGCTCCCGGCGGTCTCGACCTGGTGGCACCTCCCGGACCAGATGTGAACGGTAACCCGGTTTGGGTAACTGCAAATATGAATACAACATTGTATGTAAAATGGGACGGCAACGTGAGTGGAACCAGCGGCCTGGTAAGTCCCTGTGGATTGAGATATGATGTGGCCTACACGTTAAATGCATTGAATTACGTCAAGTTAAGAGATATGAGCGATAATGATCAAAGCGGACTTGCAATTTATACATGCAACGGCGCCAAGATCGCTGCTGTTTATGGGGCTGATCCGCAAGGATCAGGCACCGGAATAGGAGTAGCTTATTGGGATGTGGGATCAACGATTATTCCTTTCTGTAAGCAGAAGCTCATATTTGCCAATGATGACTATGCAAGAACTATTGTGAACCAGCCGGTGACAATACCCATTCTTTTAAACGATTTTGGATTCCTTGCGGTTGTAGATCCTGCTTCTGTAACAAATACAGCTTTACTGAAGCCTAAAAACGGAACTGTTTCCATTAACAGCAACGGAACGGTTATATATACACCTGATCCGGGGTATGTGGGTAAAGATAGGTTTGAATACAATGTATGTTCAACTCCTTCACCGGTAATTTGTGATATAGCTACAGTATATGTTGATATCAGCAATTGCCCGGCACCATATAATCAGAATGTAATAGCAGGTACCGTATTCTTAGACAGGAATGACGATGGCATCAATAACGACGGGGGTGGCGGAGTTGCCGGAGCAAAAGTCTATTTATATGTTGACGGCAACTGTAACGGAATAGCAGCCTCAAATGAATTAAGTGATTCGGTCACAGTTGATGGATCAGGTAGCTACCAGTTTATAAGTTACCCGGAGAAGTTTGTTGAAGATAATTTTGATGATGGTTCCGGAGGAAGAACCTGTGCAAATGGTACTGATGGTAATACAACGTGGCTAAGTGACTGGACAGACATTGATGATGCGGCTTCGCCGGGCTTGTGCAATGCCATTTCAAATGAATCAACCAAGGATGTCGAAATAAGGAGGGACAATGCCTTCGGCTATGGACTTCGTTTGAAAGACAGGAACAGATCGGCCACCCGAACAGTTAACCTCAGCGGAGCTTCTTATGCATTCCTGTCTTTTTCATACAGGAGAAAAAGCGCTACTCTGACTGCCGGTGAAGATATCATTGTACAGGCCTCATCCAACGGTTCTACTTTTGGAACTGTTTATACCATTGCCGGGACCGGAACTACAGATGCCGGTTATGTAAATATTATGAACCAGGATATAACAGCTTATGCAGGTCCTACTACTTATATCCGGTTTTTAACCAATAATAATGTGGATGACCAGGATACAGTATATATCGACAATGTGAAAATTCAATTCCTTCGTTATCCGCAGTGCTATATAACCAAACTAAATACAGCAACCGTACCAGCCAACTATCATACAACTACTGTGCTGCAACATAATCTTACTGCTACCAGTGCGCAAACCTGTTTAGCACCATATGATTTTGGGATCGCCAAAAATATAATGAGCATCAGTGGTACGCTGTACCATGATCCTAATGGTATAACAGATAACCTGATTAACGGTACCCCGACAGGTAAGGTAATGACATCACCGGTATATGCCTACCTTACGGATTCAACGAATAAAGTAGTGAGACGAACAACATTAAATTCTGTAACCGGAGTATTTACGTTCCCCACCGCAGATGTCTTTACCAACTACCAGCTTCGTTTATCTACTGTGAGTGTGAATTTAGGAGATACTCCTCCACCAGATGCTGGTTTAGAAGCAATCTCAGGGAACTGGGCACATACAGCTGATGGCTTCGGAATAAATAATGTCGCAGGTACGGGATTAAAGCCTGGCCTGGCAAGAGGTATCGTTTCCGTATTCACAACTGCAACTAATATAACCGGAATTAATTTTGGAATACAGCGTTTACCGGTTTCTGATAACCATCGTACTACTATATCACAACCGGCAATGAACTCATTCCTAACATTGAATGGAGGAGTAAATCTTCCGGTATTAAGCGGAGCCGATCCGGAGGATTATGCGGCAGGTGGTGTACTTACCAATCGAAAGGTTATTATTGATTCTATTCCCGCAAATGCTGAGCTGTATTATAACAACAGTTTAGTATCAAAAGGAACAAGTGTTGGCACTTTTGACCCCAGTCTTCTGCAAGTGAAATTTGTAAATCCAACATCGGGATCCAATACAGTTACATTCATGTATTCCTATGTAGATAATGCAAATATGAAAGATCCTACCCCTGCATCCTATACGCTTGCCTGGGGCGGAAACCAGACCTTGCCGGCTGACCGGCTAGTGGCCCAGGTAAGTCTTAATGGAGCTAATGCTGAAGTAAAATGGTCGACCCAGACAGAATTGAATACAGACTATTATGTGGTGGAACGAAGCCTGGACAACAGCAACTTTGCACCAACCGGTAAAAAGGTTAGTGCTTCCGGAAACAGTACCACTAAAAAAGAATATAAGCTACCAGATAATATCAGCAGCCTGACGCAAGTTGAAGTAATATATTACAGAGTAAAACTGGTAGATCTTGATGGTAAAGTCACCTATAGCAATGTAGTTGCACTAAGGCTTTCGAAAAAACCAGGCGTTACAATCTGGCCCAACCCTTTCCGTTCTAATGTTACAATCAGCATAACAACCGAAAGAGAAACAACAGTCGTTATCAACCTGATTGATGTTAATGGTAAGATGGTAAAGACTCACAGTATGCCTGCACCAAAAGGAATCTCTATCATTAATCTAAACAGCCTGGATCAATTACCGGCAGGGGTTTACCTGGTTGAAATAACAGATAAGTCAGCCGGTACCACCTTCCAGAAATTGATAAAGAATAATTAAAAAAATATCATAACCCATTAAAGGAAGCCCCAAATTAATTTGGGGCTTTTTCATTTTTACATCCTGAAAGAAGGAATATTGGATAATGTGCTGATTTAATTATTTGGGAAGCGTTATCGTAATTATACTAAATAAACTACGGCACTTTTTACGAAATAATACCCGTAAAACTTGCACTATAAAAATGCGTGTTATATCTTGTGTCAGCAATCGAACAAACCCTAAGAAAGTATTACAGTCCGACCATGAAACTAACGCAACCCATCAATAATTTTTACCCCAGCGCTGTTTCTGTACTTCATGCTGAATCACTTCCATCTTCAGGGAAAGTAATTGCAAACAAACCCTAAAACAATTACATTACCCTCAAGCAGAATGCGATGAAAACGATTTTAACCCTTTTAGCCATATTGTTCATCCATGTATCATCCTTTTCGCAGGTGACTTCATTCTCCGCCCGGCTAAAGAATGATAAAATCAACCTGAACTGGTCAACCCAGGGAGAAAAGGACATCAGTCATTTCTACGTGGAAAAAAGTTATGACGGTAAAATATATAAACAAGTAGGAGTTGTTTTCGCTTTCGGCAATGAAACTGAAACCATGAATTATCCTTTTACAGATAAAGATGCCAGCGCAGACAAAACCGGGGTGATCTATTTTCGGTTGAGCACTATAGGTAACGATGGCAACGCAGCGCTTTTACAAGTAAGAAAAATAAATATTGGAAATAAAAGTAATGAAGCTTTAGGTGCAAACAACTCTGAGCAGGATAGCGATAAGATATAATTTGATTTAGAATACATACCGGATTTTTTGAACAGAAGGGATCAGAGAGGTGCAAATAAAGTGCGGACATTAAACATTCCTGATTCATAAATCAATGCAGGAACTTCTTTCACTTTTCTTCAAATGTGGACACCCGTGTAAGATTTAAATTCATTACCAATAAAACAGAAACACATTTTTTCCTGATTAGGTGTAGTGAGTAATAAAGTGACGGTAAAAGGTAAAAAGAAAATTTTTTAAGCAAAAAACAATGAGCCTATAGAGTTGTAAATCAATTCACATAGTACAAATACTGCACAAAATACGGTGTTTTTGGCGGAATAATGCTCGCAAAAATTGCAAGGGTAAAATACGTATATTACCTTTGTGGAAGATTCGAACAACTCCTAAGAAAACAACCTAATCCGACTATGAAACAAACCCTTCAAATTGCAGGAAATTTCCTCCAGGCCAGTTTCTATTCTTTTCAAATCGTTTTCATTGTTTCAGGGAATTCGTTCAGTCTGCATACAAGACTTAATTGATCGTAACCCTAATTGAAACAGATGAAAACTTTATTACTCCTTATTGCAACCCTGGCTATCAATATTGTAAATTCCCAGTATACTCAAAATTTTGAGGGAACAGTAAGTAGTCTTAACACGAATTGCACCACATTAAATGGTATTCAAATAACGAATACACCTGCTAATGTAATTGCGGGTTCAGGAAGTTTGTATTCCACTACTGTTACAAATGGTAATTCCATTATGGAATATATCACTCCGGTTCTTAAAATAACTTCCATGACTCTAAAAGTTTCTTTTAAATATAAAATAAGTAACAAATTAAGTGGTAATGCAACCCGTTTTATTGAAATGGGTCTGTTGAACGCTACCGGCACTTTTACTTCTTTAAAAAAAATAACGCTGGATAAAAATACTTCAGCTTCTGTTTTGACATTCAACGAGGAGTTTTTGCTTGCAACTATTGGGTTGAGAAAAATTGTAATAAAAGCGAGTGGTAGCAACGGCGATGGAAATACCAGGCTCATATTTGATGATTTCTTTACCAGCGCAAGTCCTATGTATGGCACAGGTACCTGTAACACGGCACCTGTGGCAGTAAATGATAATTTTACCGGTACTTCAGGTACACCATTTTACGGGAATGTAATTTCAAACGACAATGAACCTGATGGCGAAACTACTATTGCTGTAATCAGCACCAATTCTGCTGATGGCGTGGTTTCATTGAACCCTGACGGAAGTTTTAGTTTTATTCCAAAAGTTGGTTTTACCGGTGAGTCTACAACTTTTAGCTACCGGATAATTGATAATGGTTTTAATCCGCTTACTTCAAATGTCGCCTCGGTTACCTTAAACTTTTCTACTGTTTCCTTATTACCTGTAAAACTAGGTTCATTTGCTGCAACATTAAACCAGGGTATTGTGGACCTGAAATGGGTTACTACCTCGGAATTAAGCCTTAGCCATTTTTCTATTGAAAAAAGCCTGGATGGCACCAACTATTTGAGTGCAGGAAAAGTATTTGCATCAGGTACCACTTCAGAAACAAAGAATTATTCCTTTACAGATAACAAACTGTCGAGTGCTGGTGCTGAGGTAATTTATTATCGCCTCCGGTCCCTTGATATGGATGGAAAAAGTGAAATATCCCTGGTGAGAACTGTGCGCCTTACCAAAGGTAGTGAGCAGGCAATCAAAATAGTTACTTATCCTAATCCGGTTACCAACGAATTACGCATCTCTATTCCGGAAAAATGGCAGGGTCAAAAAGTAGTCTATGAGTTAATAAATAATAATGGCCAGCCGGCTATTAAATTAATAGCAAACATCAGCAACCAAAATGAAAATTTGCAGGTGAGTACAATGACTGCTGGTTTCTATATTGTGAGAGTAACCTGCAATGGACAAGTGGCACATCAAAAGATCATCAAGAGATAGGTATTGATTAGTAAAATGAAGCCGGATAAATGTTATCCGGCTTTAAAAGTGCAATTTGGTTTATATTGTAAACTACTTTATGTTTGTAGTTCAATTTAAAATTTCCTTAAATGAAAAGGATTAAGCCGGGGGTTATCTTACTTGTTTTATTTAATGGTTTGCTTCACCAGGGGCATAGTCAGCTCACCATTAAAGGGGTTGTAAAAAACAACAAATCTAAACCTTTATATGGAGTAAGCATTAGCCTGAAGGATTCCTATGATGGAGCTACTTCGGACTCTTCAGGAAAGTTTTCCTTTTTAACAAACGAAACAGGTGAGCAAGTGCTGGCAGCGAGTATTGTTGGCCATAAACCTTTTGAACAGAACATTAAATTGGATGGAAACGAAATCAATATTTCTATTGTTTTAAAGGAGGAGATCACTGAGTTAGAAGCCGTCACTATTTCGGCGGGTACTTTTGAAGCAAGCGATAGAAAAAGAGCTGCAGTTATATTGAATCCTATTGACATTGTGACAACAGCCAGTGCAAATGGAGATATAACCGGGGCTTTAAAAACCTTACCCGGTGCCCAGCAGGTGGGAGAAAGTGAGGGTTTATTTGTTAGGGGTGGCACAGCTGCTGAAACAAAAACTTTTATTGATGGCACTTTGGTAAATAATTTCTTTTACAGTGGTGTCCCCAATATTGCCCAGTTCAGCCGTTTTTCACCGTTTATATTCAAAGGAACAGTTTTTAGTACCGGGGGATATTCAGCTTTATACGGGCAAGCATTATCTTCTGCATTAATACTTGAGTCAATAGACCTGCCGGATCGTTCTTCTGCTAACCTGGGTATAACCATGTTGAGTGGTAATGCAGGTTACCAGCATCTGGCGAAGAATAAAAAATCCTCCTGGGGAGCCAGCTATGGATATACAAATCTTGCACTGGCTTTCGCTGTCATTAAGCAAAAGCAAGATTATTCGCGGGTGCCTTCGTATCATAATGCAGATGCTAACTTTCGGATTAAAACTTCTGCTACAGGCATTTTGAAATATTACGGTTATTTCAGCAGTAATAAACTGGCTTTTACTACGAATAGCTTAGATTCTTCAGGGTACCTGGATAATTTTTCTATTGGAAATACTAATACCTACCACAACCTGGCATGGAGAGAGAATTTGGGAAAAAGGTGGAAAATCAATACAGGCATATCCTATACAAATAATAAGGATGATATTAATGGTAACATGCAGGATCAGCAGCATAACGATGTATTGTTGACGGGGCTTGAATTTAAAAATTTTAATGTGGAGTCCCGGGGTGATTATTTTAATGCAAAATTCGTGATAGAAAAAAGATGGAAAGGGTTAAGCTCCTCCAGGTTTGGCAGCGAATATAATTATAGCAAAGATTTTTTTGTTTACACGGATTACAATGGACAGGCCTTTCCCGGAAAGGTGACAGAAAATATAAAATCACTATTTGCTGAAACTGATATTTATATCAGGAATGATTTGGCGATAAAAGCGGGTGGCCGCCTGGAACATTCTGCTTTATTAAATAAAACAAATATAGCTCCCCGGTTTTCCCTGGCCTATAAGCTTAGCCAAGGAACCCAGGCTTCATTGGCGTATGGCATTTTTTATCAAAACCCGGAAAGAAAATATCTTCCCTCACCTAATGACCTTTCTTTTATGAAGGCCATTCATTATATCGCCCAGATACAACGGGTGATAAACAATCAAACTTTCCGGGCTGAAATATTTTATAAAAAATATAAAAACCTGGTAAAAACCTCCTTCGTCAATTACCAGGAATCAGCTATCAGCAACAATGGTTTTGGAGATGCAAAGGGCATCGAGTTTTTCTGGCGGGATAAAAAGACGATCAAAAACCTGGACTATTGGATATCTTATTCCTACCTGGATACAAAAAGAGATTTTCTCAATTTTCCTTATGCCATCACACCCAATTTTGCTGCCAAACATACGGGTTCAGTAATAGTAAAACGGTTTATTCAAAATTGGAAAATGAATTTGAACGGCGCCTACAACTTTGCAACCGGGCGGCCTTATTATAATATAGGTTATGACGGAATGAATTATAAATTTAATGACAGGGGTGTTATCCCGGATTATCACAATGTAAGTTTTGCAATAAATTATTTACCCTTTATCGGAAAACAAAACCCAAAATCATATACCGTGTGGGTCATGCAGGTAAGTAACATTTTTAATATCAAACAAACCTACGGATACCAGTATTCTTTTACCGGCCATCGCAGGGAAGCAATAACACCCACATCAAGAATGTTTGTGTTTATAGGGGCTTTTATAAGCTTTGGAACAGATCGTAGCGATGAAATAATAAATAGTTCCTTTTGAATAGCAAAAAAATATTCATATGGAGTTGAATTATTACGTCATATTTAAATGCATTCATTTGCTGGCTGTGGTGGCCTTCCTGGGAAATATCAGTACTGGTCTTTTCTGGATGCGTTATTCTTTTCAATTAAAGGACATTAATTACATGCATCATACTGTATCGGGAATAATTTTATCTGACCGGTATTTCACTATACCCGGTGTTGTTATTATTACGTTGGGTGGATTTGGAGCAGCAATATCCGGAGGCATACGGTTGCTTGGGACCGGGTGGATTTTCTGGCCACTTATTTTATTTTCTTTGTCAGGATTATTGTTTGCGTTTAAAGTAGTTCCGCTACAAACTAAAATGAAACATGATCTTGCTAAGGCGATTACTGATAAGGAATATGATCAACATTCAATTTTTGTATTATTCAAACAATGGGAATTCTGGGGTTTACTGGCGTTAATTACTCCCCTGATTTCATTTTTTATGATGATTGTAAAATGGCCAGTTTTAAGTCCCTTATCTCAATAAATTTTATTTAGTAAACCCTGGACAATTTTTATTATACATATTTCCATTTTAAATTTTAAACAATGAAATGAGCTATGATAATGCTGATCCCAACCGTGATGATTATCGGGCAAATTCCATTTAGCTAAAAACAAAAAAAACAAAAAAAACAAAAAAATGAAAAAGTTTTCTTTATTAACGGTAGCCTCAGTTTTCATGCTGGTCACTTTTGCTCAAAGTGAAAAATTTATTAAGGCAATGGAGCCAAAAATTATTGCGATAGATACTACACAAAATGTAGATGCACTGATCAACCTGGCCAACGCTTTTGAACGAATAGCTGAAGCTGAAAAAAACCAATGGACACCTTATTATTATGCCGCCCTGGCACAGGTGAATGCCGGGTTAATAATGGCAATGACAAATGGTAATGCAGGTGGGTTAGCAGGGAAAACCGATCCGGCGGCCACTAAAGCTGAGCAATTATTAAATAAAGCGGAAGAGCTCAGTAAAGAGAATTCAGAAATTTGGGTTGTCAGGAAACAAATAGCCACTCTCCGGCTTATGGCAGACCCTATGACCCGGTATATGACTTACGGACCTGCTGCAGCAGAAGCATTGGCCACCGCCAAAAAATTAAACCCAGATAATCCGAGAGTTTATTTGCTGGAAGGACAGGATAAGTTTTTTACTCCTGAGCAATTTGGTGGCAGCAAAACAGAAGCACAAAAATTATTTACAGAAGCAGCAAAAAAATTTGAAAGTTTTAAACCGGAAAGTTCTTTACATCCTGTATGGGGGCTGAACCAGTTAAAGTATTTCCAATCACTCGGGGGGAAATAGGATTGTTTGAATAAAGAATAGTTACCCATAAATAATCCCGGTAACAATTAGCCGGATATAAATCAAAGAGCCATGGCAGAAGAAAAATTTTCACCTGAGCAAAGCCTTCAATTGATTCAATTAATGATTACCAGAACCAAAGAGGATATTTCTGGTAATAGTATTTATTTTTTGGTTTGGGGTTGGATAACCTTTATTGCTTGCGCCGGACAATTTATATTAAAGCATATTTATCATTACGAAAAACATTACCAGGTTTGGTGGCTCATACTTATTGGTGTTGTGTTTTCATTTTATTATGGTGTAAAGGAAGCCAGCAGCCGGAAGGTAAAAACGTATATAGGAGAAAGCATAAAATATCTATGGCTGGGTATGGGCATTTCTTACTTCGTTTTAAGTATGATACTTTCTAAAATTGGATGGGGAACAGTTGTCTTTCCTTTTTTTATAATGCTTTACGGTTTGGGAACATTTATTTCGGGGAATATAATTCAGTTCAGGCCATTGGTGGTCGGAGGCATTATAGCATGGGTATTGGCAATTGTTTCTGCATATGTTGAGTACGATTACCAGATATTATTTGGTGCGGCGGCTATACTCAGTAGTTATATTATCCCGGCCTATATGCTTCGGTTTAAATCAGGGGCTGGTGGCAATTGATTTCTTAATAATGAGAATAAAATATCGAAAATATAAAAAGGTACAAGCGGGCAGGAATGTTTAAAGATCTGGATCCAATATTGCATTCACAATTACGATTGGCAGTCATTTCACTTCTTATCAGTGTAAAAGAAGCTGAGTTTACTTTTCTTAAAGAGAAAACAAATGCAAGTGCCGGAAACCTCAGTGTGCAGATACAAAAATTAAAAGAGGCGGGTTACATTGAAGTAAATAAGAAATTTAAAGATAATTACCCGCTAACCAGCTGCCGGATTACAAAAAAGGGAGTGACCGCCTTTGAGCAATATATAAAGGATCTTCAGGGATACCTGGGATCAGGAAATTAGTATTAAATAAAAATAAAAACAACCGTATTTCCTGGCAAGGTGCAAACCCTCAACCCATGTTATTGGGCAGCCGGGCCTGTGTGTTAAGCAATCATTTAGGAAATGTATTAAGCGCCATCAGTGATAAAAAGATTGGTAATGACAGCAGCGGAATAGTAAATTATTATATTGCAGAAGTTCTTTCACAAAATGATTACCATCCATTTGGCATGCTGATCCCTGGTAGAAAGTATGCTGCAACCGAAAGTTATAGATATGGGTTTAATGGGAAGGAAAATGATAATGAGGTGAAAGGTGAAGGCAACCAGCAGGATGATGGGATGAGGATTTATGATCCGAGGTTGGGGAGGTTTTTGAGTGTTGATCCTCTCTCGAAGGACTACCCTTGGTACACACTTTATCAGTTTGCTGGAAATAAGCCGATTGAAGCAATAGATTTAGATGGTGCAGAAGAGTCTTATATCAATCAGCAAAGCCGCTTATATCATAAGATAAAGCTGGATTTGCAATTTAAAGATGAAGTAGAAGAAAGAAAGTCAAATTTTTGAAAGAATGTAAAACCTTCGCCTCAGCCAAGTCAAGCAGTTGATAGACCTAAGCCCAGTCCTGCACAAGAAATGGTTGAGCTTAATGCAGAAAGAGAAGCAAGACAAAAGCAAATAGCAGAAAACGTAAAGCCAAAGAATCTAGCGAAGGGATTAGGAAATGCTGCTAAGGATTTTATTGAAACACCTTTTAGGGAGTTTGACGAAATGACAACTTCCTGTAACCGTGGTAACTTTGGAGATGCTTTAGAGCACGGTGGAAAATTTACTTTGAGTGTTGCTCCTTATGTTGGTGTTCTTAAATTTAGCAGACTCGGTACTATTGGAGAAGGAGTTGGATACAGGGCAATCAACCCAGAGTTTGCAGGATCTACTTTTAAAAATGGTTTTTTTAGATCTGGTGCTGCAGGCCGGTTAGGAAATGATGGTATTTATGCTAATACAACGGTTGAGGGGGCAATCAAAGATTTTCTTTTCATTAGCCGGGCATGAAGCCTGCAGTTTTCGAAGTGAAATATCCATTAAGTAAACCACGATTGATTGACCCTCCTTCTTGGTATTTTAAACAATCACTACCCTTTACACAAGGATCTAATATATTAAAGGCTCCTTCAGTAAGAGCTCCCGGTACAGAAAATTTATTAATTAGACAAGGTGATAAAGTTGGAAATCGCATACAATGAGAAAGAGAAAAATTAGATGTTATAAAGCTTTTATTAATGATTATCCAAGTGTAAACGACTATCCTGTATATTACTTAGCTTATGAAGGCTGGTCCATTTTTTCTTTGACAACATGCATTCAGTGCGGAGAGTTATTTGTAATAGACTGGGAAAATCCCAATGCGAAGGGCTTATCCTCTAGCGAAGTTGCTGGTTCAACTTGCTGTCCTACTTGTAATTCTATGTTGAAGGATACAATGAGAGAATACCCGCAAACAATAAAGCTTCCAAATGGAAAAATAGGAACTTATGTTCCAATAGGAATTATCCCACCTGACGAAGAAAGCTTGGTATTAGATTTTTTTTAAATTATACCAGAATAGATTTGTTTCCCCCTTTGTCTGAAGTGTTTTAGGCAAAAGAAAAAGAAAGATGAATAAAACCGGAAGATGAAAGAATAAAAAATGATGAAGGGTTGTGCTTCCCCTGCTGTCCGGAGTCTTCCATTTCTAGAAATCAGTAAAGAATAATAAAATTATAGGATGCTGTGCTTAGTCTGCGACTAAGCAGTGGCTTTGAAAAAGCCATCAAATCCCCCGTTGTAATTAGTTTGTCTTGCACGTGGAAGCTTTCCTGAAATTAAGTAGATATATGGGAGTGAGACAGCATTTATATATTGCCATTTATTTGAATATCCTGTCCTTAAATTTCTAACTATACTCTTAAGCGGATCAATTGTCTTGGTATATAATTCTCCAACCTGCTTTTATTTCGGATCGGTTGCAATGTTAAATGCGGAATGGAATTTCGCCTGGGTTTCAGCACTTTTTTTACTGCATTCTTTAGACGATTGTAACTTTCCTGCAAGCTATTTTTTATTTTTTCTGACATGAATGATTTTTTATAGTGTGGCCAGTGCTGTTCCCTGTGAAATGACGGCAGAATAATCGACCGTTTTATCCTTATGTAATATTTTTAGACGGTAGTTAATAATACCCTTCTTATTTTTTTCGTAGTACAAGTAATTCGTTTTTCCGTTTTGATTTGTTCCAAATATCAATCCGGAAAAAATGAAATTCTTTCCGTCACTGCTTCTCTCCACCTCCACCAGGTCAATTTCCTGGTTTTTATCCAGGGTCCAGTTTAATAGAATCCGTTCATTATTTGAATTACCATTAAAGGAAATAATATACGCACATTTTACATCTGATAATTCAGAGTTTGCGTATATCATGTTTGTGGGTTTGTTATTGTTTTGGGCATTCGCAGATCCCTGAATACAGCATTGAACTATCATTGTAAAGGAGATTAAAATAATTTTCATTCCAGGGGTTTAAGTTGTTTACTAAAGCCCACAGAAAAATTGGATAAACGAAAAAGGTTATTTAAACATGGATTTGAATCAGGACAATCACTCTTTTTTATCAGGGCCAACCAGGTAAAGGTTTTATATGACCGGTTTGATTCTTAAGAAGGTTAAATTTTATATTCTCCGACAAACCTAATAACTCCTTTCTTCATTTGCAAGCCTTTTTAAAAGATTCTAATGAAATGAATGTGATTCTGGAATTACGTATTAAAAAACATTTAGCTGCATTATGGTTAAATGGACTGCCACTTAGTGGTTAAAGTAAATTGAAAAGACCACGAATTAGAAGGGGAACCCGGCAAGATTTTCCCCGGGTTTTATTGTTTGTTGTACGATATGATTTAGAATCAAAAAAAGTCCTGGAATTCTTTTTCTAGAAAAAGGGCAAAAAAATACAGTTGAAGTGTTGAAAAAGGAGGATTTAAGTTATCCACAATGTTCATATTTAATGCACTAAATTTTTTTTCAAAAGTTGATAAAGAAAAAATAGAATTAATTATGATTTCCATTCCCTTTTTTTATCTTGTGCTATAATTGAAAAGTCCACTCCCCTGAATTTCCCGGTAAAACTTCTTTAGTCTTTGACTGTCAGTTAATTTACTGTACCCCCAATCCTCTGTAAAAATTATAGATACCGATTAATTAAAAAATTAGTACACAATATCCTGTCACTTATTTTTTGATTTATAACCCTATTTTTTCGCTGGATTTGATAAACGTTTTTTCATGAAAAAATTTTTACTCTTTGCCTTTGTGCTTGGTATGAGTGTAGCACTAAGGGCGCAAACCTTTCCTTCTGCCGGATTTTTTACTACTGAAGCTACAAACTATGATCAATGGGTGGAACCAGTAGGTGCTCTATTTTCTAAAGATGGAATGCAGCTTTTTCTTTGGGAAAAAAGAGGACGAGTGTATGTAAATAACCGGCAACCTGCAGGCCAGTATTACCGGCAAATACTTCCGGTAATTGATATTTCTGATGAAGTTGGAAACTGGTTTGATAATGGATTGCTTGGCTTTACCTATGATCCAAATTTTACAAGTAACGGTTATATATATCTTTATTATGTTGTTGACAGGCATCATCTTTTGACCGATGGCAATGCTGCTAATGGTTATAGCACCGGCACAAATAATTATAACAGTGCCACAATTGGCAGAATTACACGATACACTACCAGCATTGTCAGTGGAAACCTGGTGGCTGATAAGGCAACCCGAAAAATTTTACTGGGTGAGTCAAAGACAACAGGGATTCCTATTTTACATAAATCGCATAGTGTAGGCAGCCTTTCTTTTGCAGCCGACGGAACTCTGCTGGCAACAAGTGGTGATGGGGCGAGTTATGACGATACAGATGTAGGCGCTGCTACCAATAATGATCCTAACATTCAAACCAATACCTATTACCAGGATGCCCTGGCAGATGGTATTATTAGCAGGTATGAAGATGTAGGTGCGTTTAGAAGCCAGATGCTGAATTCCCTAAGTGGCAAATTACTGAGGCTGGATGCGGAAACAGGAGATGGCATAGCCAGTAATCCTTTTTTTGATCCTACGGAACCACGTGCTGCAAAATCAAGAGTATGGGCACTGGGCCTGCGAAATCCATTTCGCATGTCTGTAAAGCCAGGTACAGGATCTACCAATCCAAGTGCCGGTGATATAGGAGAAGTATTTGTTGGGGATGTAGGTTATGGCCAGTCGGAAGAACTGAACATAGTAAAAGCGCCTGGCCAAAATTTTGGCTGGCCAATCTATGAGGGAAATGGTCCCTCTGCAGAACCTAACAAAAGTTATTGGGGGTATATATATACAAAAAACAGGGAGGAATTGAGACCCATATGCAACGGCAGGGATACCTTGTTTTTCCATGAGTTAATCAAACAGGATAATGCGGCAAAAAACAGCGATATTTTTAGTGATTGTAGCGGTGACTTTTTAAGGTCAGGAATCCGTTATATTCATGCCAGGCCGGCCATTGATTGGGCCCACGTGCCAGGTAAGGTATTTGTTCCCAGGTTCGATGCTGGGGGCAACGCTATCTGGCCCAATATCGGAACTCCTGAATCAAATGTAATTGCCACAACAGATTTTGAGGGAAATGCATCCACCGGTGGTATTTGGTACACGGGAGCTGGTAATTCTTTTCCTCCGGAGTATAAAAATACCTTCCTGGTTTCCGATTTTGGAGGGAGATGGATAAGAAGGCTGGGTATTGATTTTACTGACGTCGTAACCACGGTGGATGATTTTGCTACGGATATTGGTGGGGTAGTTAGTATGACTGAAAACCCAATAGATGGATCCATTGTTTACATATGTGTGGCGCTTCTGGATTATGATTATGGTACCACAACTATTGTAAGAAAAATTTCATATGGTGGTAATAAACCACCCATAGCCAAAATTAGTGCGGACAATTATTTTACTCCTTCGTCAACGCTATCCGTCAATTTTAATGGATCTACTTCTTCGGATCCCGATGGAACCATTGCCACATATGCTTGGGATTTTGGAGATCCCGGAAGCCCGGATAACCTGAGTACACTTTCAAACCCCAGCCATACTTTTACCACTACGCCGGGAGTTCCTAAAAAATTTACAGTTGCACTAACTGTTACGGATGACCTGGGGGCTACAGCCGAAAGACAATTTGTTGTATCTATAAATAACACTCCTCCACAGATTGACATTACTTCCCCAATAAATAATCATAAATACCGATTGGGACCGGATACAACTTATACATTAAGTGCTGCAGTAACTGATGCCGAACAGGGTCCCGGGCAATTGACTTACGCATGGCAGTCTACGCTGGTACATAATAATCATTCTCATCCTGGTTCTATTGATCCAACAGTAGAAACCTCAGCTTTAATTGCCAGAATCGGGTGCAATGGTGATAATTATAGCTGGTTGGTACAGTTAACTGTTACGGACGATGCGGGCCTCTCTACAACTGCACAATCCAGGATCTATCCGGATTGCAGCAATACCCTGCCCCTGATTTTACATAAATTCAGCGTTACCCAAAAATCAACAATGAACCTGGTAAAATGGAGCACGGAACTGGAGTCTAATATTGAATATTTTGAAGTTGAACGTAGTACCGATGGCATTCATTTTTCAACCATAAACAAGCAGGATGCAAGAAATATAGCTGGTACCAGTCATTATAGTTTTGCAGATGATAAATTTAAGCCAGGCTATAATTATTACCGGTTAAAAATGGTAGAGCACGGTAATATTATTCGCTATTCTGTAATTGTAAGAACGAATTCAGAGGGCGAAGATGTCCCGTTAAAAATAGTTCCTAATCCGGTGGTTAATAATTTTTCAGTATTGTATAAATCTCCCAATGATGATCGGGTTACTATACAGGTCAGGGATAATGTGGGAAGGGTTATTCATACGCTTACCGAAAATGTAAACCGGGGCCAAAATGCAATCTATCTTCAAAACTTACCGAACTGGCCAGCTGGTATCTACGTTCTTTCCATCCAAAATAAGGATGAAATAAAACAAACTAAGTTTGTGAAAACAAAATAAAGCTACTATCCGGAGGCAATCATTTCAAATTGATTGCCTCTTTTTTTTTAAAAATGATCGCCTTGTTTTCCAACTAAACTGTATCCCCTTTTTTAGGAGCAGCCAACGGATTATTTTGCAGAGTTAAACACGTAGAACTATTGCAGATTAGAAAAAGGGCTTTCTTTTTTGGAATAAACGCAATCAAGAAATAAAATATATAAAATAGAGCAAAGCATTTCATTTTCAGAATTTTTAATCTATTTTAGCTCTCATATACTTCATCCAGCTATCCGGATTACCCCTCTATCTTCTATGTAGCCTTTTTCTTTATTAATTGATTTCTTTTCTCCAATCCTCTGTAAGGTACCTGTAAGGTTATGTCTCTCTTTTGGTAATTTATGATTACCCGTGGCGCTAATGATACACCGTTTGGCTTAAACTTTTTTTAATGAAAAAATTTGTACTTCTATTCAGTTTGGTTCTTTTATCTGTGCTTTCAAAATCCCAAACTTTACCGGCAGGCTTTATTGTTACCAATGCTACTACATCTGTTAATTGGGTGCAACCTGTGGGAGCTATGTTCTCCAAATCAGGAGACAAACTTTTCGTTTGGGAAAAAGCAGGAAAAGTATTTGTATGCATTAAAAATGGTGCAGGCGATTTTGTAAAACAAGCAACTGCCGTTTTAAATATTGAGGAAGAAGTTGGAAATTATAATGATTTCGGATTGCTGGGTTTTGCCCTGGATCCGCAATTTGAAAGTAATGGACATATTTACGTATCGTATGTTGTGGACCGACATCACCTGTTGAGATTTGGTACGCCATCCTATTCTCCAAATACTAATCAATATAATGCGGCAACAATCGGAAGGATCACCCGGTATACCACAACCACTTCGGGTGGTAATCTCGTCGCTATTTCATCAAGCCGAAAGATTTTATTAGGGGAAACAAAAACTACAGGAGTACCTATTCTCCATTTATCACACGGTACCGGCAGCCTGGTATTTGCATCGGATGGCACTTTACTGGCGTCAATGGGTGACGGGGCTAGTTTTATAGGAAATGACATAGGCCCGGGTGGAAATTCTTTTTATGTTCAGGCGCTGAATGATGGCATAATAAGACCGGATGAAAATGTAGGGGCCTTTCGTTCTCAAATGCTTACTTCATTAAATGGCAAACTGCTGAGATTAGATCCTGAAACGGGGGACGGTATTAGCAGTAATCCTTTTTTCGAAGCTTCGGCACCACGTTCTGCTAAATCCAGGATATGGGCCCTGGGTCTGCGAAATCCATATCGTATTTCTATAAAGCCCGGACAAGGTTCTAACAATCCATCTGAAGGTCACATTGGAGATATTTTAATTGGTGATGTTGGTTTTGGAACATGGGAAGAATTCAATGTGGCAAAACAACCAGGCATGAATTTCGGATGGCCATTGTTTGAAGGCCACAATCCTGAAACCTATGTATCCATTAATACAGAAAATAAAGAGGTGCCTATTCCGGCGGGAATCGATTGTGAAGGAAGACAATTTGTTCGGTTTAATGAATTGATCAGGCAGGATAATGCAGCGAAAGATGCCAGTATTTATTATCCCTGTTCATCCACATTAATAGGTTCGGATATTCGGTACATTCATGCAAGACCGGCATTAGACTGGATCCATGCAAATAAGGATTATACACCTCCCAATGCAAATGCCAGGGTAGGCACATTTAACGGCGCAGGAAATGCATCGGTTGCCACCATTGGTACTCCCGCATCCAACGTAACCGGCCAGGTTTTTAATGGTAATAGCAGTGTTGGCGGCATCTGGTATACAGGAGCCGGTAATACGTTCCCTCCGGGTTATAAGAACACCTACCTGATGGCGGATTATGGAGAAAAATGGATAAAGAAAGTAACCATTGAAAATACAGATAAGGTGACCCGGGTAGATGATTTTGTTTCTAATATAGGCTCAATAGTTTGCCTTACTGAAAATCCGGTAGACGGTTCCATTGTTTATATAACGGTTGGCAATGGTTCTCCGGGTTCATCAGCTGTTAAGAAAATATACTTTGGAGGAAATATTCCCCCGGTTTCTATAATAAAAGCAGATAACTTTTTTAGTCCCGCCACTTCATTACAAGTTTTTTTTGATGCCAACGATTCATATGATCCGGATGGCAGTATCCTGAGTTACGCATGGAATTTTGATGATCCAACCGATCCCAATAATCTAAGTTCTTCAAGAACTCCTGACCACACATTTACTACCACAAAAGGCCCGAAAAAGTTTGTTGTAAAATTAACGGTAACAGATAATGGTGGTGCAACTGCAACAGAACAGTTCATTATTTCTATCAACAATACCCCGCCGGTTGTAAATATTACCAGTCCGGTGAATAATTCAAAATACAAAGTGGCAGGAGATACTACCTATTTGCTTACTGCTGACGTTTCAGATGCTGAACATAATGCTGGTCAGTTGGTGTATGAATGGCAAACCATCCTGATTCATAATAATCATTCTCACCCTGAGCCTACGGATCCAAACCCGCAAACCTCTGCCGTTATTTCACGGATAGGCTGTACGGGTGAGAATTATCATTGGCTCATTAAATTAAAAGTCACTGATGAAGCCGGCCTTTCAACAATTGATTCTTCACAGATATATCCTAACTGTACTACCTCCTTACCTATTTTCCTTCATAAATTCAGTGTGACCCAAAATGGGTCAGCCAACCTTGTAAAATGGAAAACGGACCTGGAATCAAATATTGATTATTTTGAATTAGAGCGGAGTTCAGACGGTATTAATTATTTGCCTATAAACCGGCAGTATGCCCGTAATACAGCCGGATCAAACCTTTATGAATTTGGTGACGCAAGTTTTTTCCCGGGCAATAATTTTTACAGGCTTAAAATTGTTGAACATGGTTCAATTATTAAGTATTCGGTAGTTGTTAAAACGTTATCTGGTGGGGAGATGAGTACATTAAAAGTGATTCCAAACCCGGTAATCAGTAATTTTTCATTGTCGTATTCATCTGCGAATAAAGATCGCATCACGATTCAGATAAGAGATATAGCCGGCAGATTATTACAAAGCTTTAAAGAAGATGTAAACAAAGGCCATAACATAATTTATATCCAAAATCTACCCAACTGGAACTCGGGCATATATTTCATTTCTGTACAAAATAAAGATGAAATAAAGCAGGCTAAATTTATTAAAGCCAGGTAAGCTGTATAAAAGAAAGCGAAGTGGTTCAAACCATTTAGCTTTCTTTTATTTCTTCGTCTTCCATTCTGGCAAAGGCTTCTGAAGTTATTTTGCGTACAGGATTTTTCCTGTTCTCTTCGTATTCTTTTCGGTGGTTAATTATATTGATGCATTCAAACAATGCAGTTATGAAAGAGGTAGGATCCGCTTTATCCTTTCCGGCAATATCAAAAGCTACACCATGGTCAGGAGAGGTTCTGACAACAGGTAAGCCGGCCGTATAATTTACTCCTTCGCCATTGGCCAGAGCTTTAAATGGAATCAGGCCCTGGTCATGATACATTGCCAAAACCACATCAAACTTCTGGTGATTATTTCTTGCAAAAAAAGCGTCGGCGCTAAAAGGGCCAACCACCAGCATATTATTATTCTTTGCCTCTTTGATTGCCGGTTTAATGATGGTTTCTTCTTCATTTCCTATCAGGCCCTCATCACTGGCATGCGGATTTAATCCTAAAACAGCAATTCGTGGTTTATCAATACCGAAATCTTTTTGCAGGCTCTTATGAATAATACCAAGCTTGCTTAATATAGCTTCTTTTGTGATGTGACTGGCAATTTCACTAACCGGAATATGTTCCGTAACAACAGCTACCCTGAAATTACCAGAGTATAACATCATTACTACATCCTTTGCTTCAAAAATATGCTTCAGGTAGGGAGTATGTCCCGTGAAGTCAAACTCAGGTGATTGAATGTTTTTTTTGTGGACCGGTGATGTGAGTAAACCATCAATCTGATTTTGTTTTAGAGCAGCCACGGATGTTTGTAAAGACAACACGGCATACTTTCCCCCGGCTTCAGTAAGCTGGCCTGGAGTGATGGCCACCTCTTCTTCCCAGCAATTGAAAACGTTTACCTGTTTATTGTTGAGCCGGTCATAGTCCTTTGTAATCTGGTAATTAAAATTGGTATCTGCCACCGATTTCCGGTAAAAATTGATTGCTTTATTTGATGCATAAATGATGGGAGTGCATTGATCAAGAACCCGGTTGTCAGAAAAAGTTTTAATGATTAATTCAATACCAATTCCATTCAGGTCACCGCAAGAAATTCCGATAAGAGGTTTATTGTTAGGATGCATATGATTTATTATTGAAAGACGTGAAATTACTGCTTTAAAAACAAACGGGGATGCCTGCATGGCACCCCCGCTAAAACAGGTCGGCTACTTTTTTAATTTCTTTTCACTACCCTTATGGTGATGATTCTATCCTTATTATACACTTTCAGAATATATATGCCGGAATGCAGAGCCTGGGTATTTTCAAGGTTTATACTATTTGTACCACTATACACAATTTGCTTGCCTGATAATACAGATTTTCCTGATACATCAAGCAGCTCATAAGTTATCAAAGAATTGCCCAACATAGTGAGGCTAAATGAAAGTTTGTCGCTAAAGGGATTAATAAAATTACTGAGCTCAAAATCTGGTAAGCTATTTTTTAAATGGATGATCGAAGAATGTTTTTTCTTCCCATCAATCGTTTTCAAAATAATTCTATACCATGCTTTTTCATTGACAGGGTTAGGATCAACGAAAGAAAAATGGTTGATAATATTCTGGTTATTAAAACTGGATAATTCACCCACGGCTGAAAAATTAATTCCATCCGGACTTTTTTCAATAATAAAGGTTATGGGTGAGTCCTCTCCGGATGTACTCCAGGACAGATTACCTTTTGTATCGGCAAGTTTACCATTAAATGAAATCAACTTTATATCCAGGATTGGGTTACAGTTATTTACATTCAGGGTAATTGTTACGCCATCTGATATGTTACAATTAGGATCTGTTAGGTTGGCGGCGGTTGTAGCTACCACCACTCTATAAAGATCCCCGCTGTCAGCCAGCGTTGTATTAGCAGGCGGCACGGTATACTTGGTGATGTAATAATTGGTGTCAGGTAATGTCGTTACTCCTGTTAAATCAGTCCAACTGGAGCCATTGGTTGTACTTCGCTGCCATTTAAACGTTGTATAATTATTGAAATAGGAACTTATTGTATCGGCTATTTCGATCGCATTGCCTTCACATACATTGGGACTGATTGTGGGAGAATAACTCATGGTTGGCAAACAGGTTGCCACAGCAATATCATCCAAAGCCCAGTCATTACCACCACCACCTTGTGAATTATTGCGAATCGAAAATACGGCGCTTGTCTGGCTGGGGCCGGTTTTAAAAACAAATCCTTTTTTTAGCCAGCCTAACGTATCTATTTCCCCGGTATTATAATAGTCCACATCATTAAGTAAAAATGAAAGATTGGGATAAACACCCGGGTAACCACTGGCAGGGGCAGTAGGTGTTCCTGTAAATTGAGCCCCGATGGAATCAGCGCCGCAGGTAGCACAAATATTTTTTATCCAGGAAGAGAACTCATAATATGTATTTGGGCAAAGATTGGTGAAGTTTTGCCTGAAAATTTCGGAAGCTACATAATCGGCATTTACTACCAGCATATATCCACCATTCACATCGGCCGCCGGAGGTGTGTTGCCAGCTGCATTGTTGGTACCTGAATGATCTCCGTCAATGTACCAATGACCAAACATCCTGTTATTACAGTTCATAGGGTCATTAATATTTAAAATGGGAGCTACTGTGCAATTGGGTTGTCGTCTTGCATTAGTTAATGTTCTGTTCCGTGGGCTTAAATTTTTCACTATCCCATACCGCCCGTCACCAATCGTATTGGTCGCATTTACATTGGCGATAAAAGAATAACCGGCTATAGGAAGGTTTAAATCAGCTGTCCGGTTAGGAGTTGTTCCGGTACCGAAAGTGCCGCCATATTCTCCGGCAATATTTACCCCTATACTATTTGGACATAAATCCAACGGTTCACTGATCACTATTTTAAAGGGTGTTGCAGACAGGGTGATATCTCCCCCGCCATTTCTATAAATAAATTGTCCCGGATTCAGTTGAATGGTATCCCCCGGAACTCCCGTTACAACTACCCGGTATGCTATGGCAAAAAGCATTCCTCCACCCCCTCTTGGTCTGTCTGTCCCTGCAATCATTGAGCCCGTGGCTGAAGCAAATTCAGTACTGGTATTATCTGGTGGTGCTCCGGGCACGGTGGTGCCAAAGCCCAGGTTAAGTCGAATGTTATATTGACCGGCCGGTGGAGTAGCTTGAAAAGTTCCGGCATCATCACCTGCAGCCAGGGTATATTTTTTGTACCTGAGGCCTTCATTGGTAATGATTTTGATGGAGTCGTGAGGTGCCGATCCGGCAATGGCCGTGTAGCTTGGTAAATTATCAACATACCTGAGATTTGTCATCGTTCCCGAAGTATGATTGATCGTCATTCTTATTTCGAGAACATCTCCTGTTTGCACCACGCCACCCGTAGTCTTACGTGTTACGTTTACATAGCTGTTTCCAAATCTTACCAGGGCACCCGTTGCTGCCACACAAATATTAAAGTTGGCATTTCCATTGGGGGCAGGGCCTGTTGTTGAATACACCCTGACATAGTAAGTGGTACCCGTCACTGTTGCATTAGTAATAGAGGTGGTGCCGCAAGCCATTGAGCTAAGTGAACCGCAAGTGCCAGAAAATAATTGCATCCTGGGAGTATTAAAGTTAGTTCCTGCACTACCTAGTGTAATTGTTGAAGAGGCACTGACAGCGGTAAACTTATACCATACATCATAAGCTACTGGTCCCGTACAAGGTGCAATCGCAATCCCTGAAGCTGTGGCTCCTGCTACCGTGCCCTGTATGTTTGAGCAATTAGCGCTGATCAACAAATTAATGGCAGTAGCACATTCATCATTGGCGGGGACAGGTGAAACAACATCTGTAATGCATAGATCAAAATCCCAACCAGAATAAGAATCAGGTGCCGGAACAGTTGTTGTATAAACCCGGATAAAATAAGTAGTGCCCGGAACTAAAAAGTCTGCAGCTATTGAGGTAGTGCCACAGAAAAAAGTGGTAAAGGTTCCACCGCAATTATTGGATAATAATTGCATACCCGGGTTAGTGAAATTAACTCCCAGACTGCTTAGTGTAATAGTTGGGTTTGTGGTTTGAGCTACAAACCTGTACCATATATCCCGGATAACACCGGTAGCACAATCGGGAGCTGTAATGGTGGTGGCGGTAAAAGTAGATCCATATAAACTACCCGAAGTGTTGTTACAAACAGTGTCTGATGTTAACACAACAGCTCCGCCGCAAAGATCATTTGCCGGAGAAGGGTCAGTAACACAAATATTAAATGATCCGGATGCACCTGAAAAATTTGGATCAGTATAAACACGAACAAAATAAGTACTTCCAATACTAAGACCAGTTGCAGCAATTGACGCATTTCCACAAGCCAGGGAGGTCAAGGTTCCGCAAGAACCAGAGAACAATTGAAGTCTGGGGTTTGCAGGAGCGGATGAAAGGGTAATGGTTGGATTGGTTGATTGGGCAGTGAAACTATACCATACATCGTTCCTGTCAGCAACACCGCACCCAATAGGCGAAATGGTATTATAAGTGGAACCCGTTAAATCGCCGGCCGTATTTACGCAAGATGTTGCTGATGTTATAGAAATGGCACCTGCGCAATCATCATTGGACGGAGGTGATAATTCGTACCAGGATATTATACTTGTACGGGTGCTTAAACTTGAAGACTGGGTTTGCGACACATTGGCCACATTACCTGCAGTAGGCCGGATATTGTAAGCAGCTGTATGCCCCTGGTCGGTGCCGGCTGTATTTCTGTATTGATTAGATAACCCTGTTTTACTCCACCCTGCGCCAGTTAAAGTACCCCATGTATTGTCATTAGCGCTGGCCCAAAAAGCCATAGAAACTGTATTGGGTACCGATGTTGTAAGCCCTGTAATGGGAATGGCGGTTCCAGTGGTTGCACCATTTGAAGCTCCAATATGAATACCCCATGAGTTACTTGAACTGGTGGGGCGAAATACATACATGATTGCTGATAGGCCAAGAGTTCCCCCACCTATAGTGACTGAAGGGTTGGTTGTCCAAGATCCATCAAACCGGCACCAGAATACGGCAAAGGATTGGCTGCCGGCGCCTGCGGGGGATGTTTCCAATGTCCAGGATTGACCACCCGTAGCCGGCAAAGAAAAGGTAACTCCTGTACCCCTGTAATGAGCATAAATAACCACCAGGTCACCAGCATTCATTAGTGCCGGAGGTGTTACAGCTGCAGTACCAGTTGCCTGGGAACCATTATCTGCGGGATTACTTGATACGTCAAAAAATGTTTGCGTATAAGAAAATAATGGGAGTAATAGGAATATACAAAGTCGAAAAATCTTTCTAATGTTTCGCCTGGTAAGGATTAAGGTAAAAAGGTTCATGGTGGATTCTTTGGTTTCAACAATATTGGATAGAGCAAAATACGACGCTTCATAATATGCAGCAATAGGAACTGTACCAATTCTTATTAGGTGTTTATACCTATAAAAAAAAGAGAAATAATACTCTAAGTAATTATCCGGATGGTTTTTATTTTACAGCTTCAAAATCCACCAATCGATGAAGAAACCATTACTCAGTCTCTTACTGATCCTTATTTCCCGTGTTCTAATTGCTCAAACATATTTTGGATTGGCAAGCGTACCTGCCGATAATGGTACTCAAGCCGGTCCTACCGCGGCCATAGCGCCACCATCATCCATGGTTGCCGGAGATTTGGTTATAATTCATGCTGAATACAGGGCAAATGCCGGGACCTTTGCAATGAGTGCAACCGGTGGGCAAACATGGACGAGTGCTACCACATATGCTGGCACAAATCAAAATACCGCAATTTTCTGGTGTCGATATAATGGTACATGGGGCGCTAATCCATCGGTCACAGTTGGTGCAGGTAATACTCTTGCATTGTCTGCGATTATGTATGTTTTCAGACCCAGCAACAGCAATAATTTATGGGGTGTAAACGTAAATCCGGTAAATAGCAATTCAAATACCACTACAAATTCAATTAATGGAGTAACAACAACTGCCTCGAACTCCGTTACTATGGCTTTTTGGAGTGTTGGCGCAGCTAATACCTGGGGTTCCCTATCGGGAGCGGGATGGGTTAAGCCAGGATCAGCTCAATACAGGAATACTACTACCGCCCAATCTCATACTGGTGCCTACTATATCCAGACTACAACAGCCGGAGCAACTGGAAATGTATCACAAATTCAATCAACAGGAACGCTGGCTTTGAGAACTATTGTGTCCTGGTATGAATATCCGCCCTATGATATTTGCGCCAATGCTATTTTAATTACCACAGATCCTGATTGTGTGGGAGGGACTAGCCGCCTTACTAATCAAACATTAAATGGAGCTAATGCAGATGGCGGCTCCATTACATCAAACTGTACGGCAGCAAACAACCCAGATGTATGGTATAAATTTGTAGCCCAAACCAAATATCCGGTAATTACACTAAGCAATCTCGGCGCTAGTTGGACAAACCGTTTAAAATTACAATTACTATCTGGTTCATGTGGATCATTTGCTGAAGTAGGTTGTGGCAATAATACCGTTCCGGCAACATCATTTCCTTTGGTGCCAGCTGGAGCAGGTTTAACAATCGGAAATACCTACTATATAAGAATACTGAAAAACAATGCAGGAACACCCACCGGGGGTTCCTCAGCATGGGCTTTTGACATTTGCGTAACGGATCCCGAAACATCAAGGTCTGGCAGAATGAACGAAGTTTTTAAGCAAACGATCCTTTCTGGTCCTAACGTTATGGCAGATCCCTGGGAAATTACTTATGGTCCGGATGATAGTTTGTGGATTACAGAAGCTAAGGGTTATAAGGTGTACAGGATGGATCCGGTGAGCGGCGTAAAACAAACTGTATTGGATATTTCCCAGGGCAGCACATTTTTTACAGCTCCGGCTGATGTAGCTTTTAACTGCCAGTTTAATAACGGTTCAGGAGCCCAGGGTGGATTAGCCGGCCTGGCTTTGCATCCAAAATTTTTAGATTCCTTAGCGCCGAAGAATTACGTCTACATTTCTTATATACATAGTTCCAACGGAGGTAGTTCCCCGACTGGAATTTTTTTCACTAACCGGCTTGTCAGGTTTACATTTAATACCAGTACCGGTAAATTAGAATCACCGGTTTCTTTGTGCGATACGCTGCCTGGTAGTAATGATCATAATTCCCAAAGGATGATTATTGCTCCTGTAACGCCGGGAGGAACGCCCTATCTTTTTTATGCATCAGGTGATATGGGCTCCGGCCAGTTTAGCAATCAAACCCGGCCTCAAAAAGCTCAAATCCCGGCATCTTATGAAGGAAAAATTTTGAGATTTAATCTTGAATCAGATGGTGATGCAGGTTTGGCAGCATGGATACCTAATAGTAATCCATATTCTTCTACAAGTGCTGTATATAGTATAGGTATAAGAAATAACCAGGGATTTGCATATGATACAGCGATGAATATTTTATATGGCTCATCCCATGGCCCCTACAGCGATGATGAAATAAACATAATAGAAGGATTCAAAAATTACGGCCATCCATTGGTGATAGGATATGTTGCCGATGGAAATTATAATGGAACGACAACTCCCAGCACTAATACAAGTGTATCTGCTGGAGCTGCATTTCCTGATGGCAGTGGTAACTCAAGTTGTCCTCCTGTAGGAAATGAAGCTACAAACAGAGCTGCAATAGACGCCAATGGAAACGGACTATATAAAGACCCTTTATTTTCCGCGTATCCCGGGCCGACATCAGGAGCCGGAACAGTGGCAAATATTTGGAGAACAAAACCTGGTAATGGAGGATGGCCCTCCGAAGGATGGTCTGGTCTGGATCTGTATACGCATACACTGATTCCAGGTTGGAAAAAATCCTTGGTAGCAGCCTCACTAAAATGGGGCAGGCTTGTGAGGATAAGATTAAATGCTTCGGGTATTACAACGGCACCTACAAACACTGAAAGTGACACGATCAGTTATTTTGGAAGCCAGAACAGATACAGAGATTTGGCTTTTGCACCTAATGGAAAGGATATTTATGTGGTGATGGATAGATCAACAACCAGTTCGGGACCAAGTGCTGCCAACCCCGTGGTTCCGGCCTGCCAGGGCTGTGTTCAGAAATATACTTTCCTGGGTTATGCCGACGTTGGAGGGAAAAGTTCAATTTCAACAGATATTGATGTAACTTCTGGCTTAACAAACGCCTGTGCTGATGGCACTACTATTACAATAGATGCCACAAACAATAATATCTGGGTTCCAATCACTGGTCCGGATGGAAACATTATGGCGGAGATAAAAGCCAACTTGAATAATTTAGGCGCTGTTACTTCCTCATTTTATACCAAATCCGGTGCATTGCGCCAGATATTTTCACGGCGATACCTGCACCGGAATATAAGAATAACACCCACTGTTCAGCCCTCATCTCCTGTTTCAATCAGGCTTTATATGACCAAGGCAGAATTTGATGCATTGGATGCAGATCCGGGAAGTGGTATAAGTTCAATCGGCGATCTGAAGATCCTCAAAAATTCCGATGCATGCGGAGCTGTAATATCTTCAAATACCTCGTTGATCAACCCGGTTTTTGCAGAAGCTCATGGCAGTAATGGATACATGTTGCAGGCAAATATAAATTCATTTTCGTCATTCTATTTTGGCAACCAGGCAATAAGTTTACCAGTAGACCTGGTTTATTTCAGAGGGTATTTCCAAAACAATTCAACCCTTTTACAATGGGAAACCAATCATGAGAATAACACTTCCTACTTCGACGTAGAAAGGAGTGCTGATGGTAGAAATTTTGAAAAAATTGGCGCTGTTAATGCAAACGGATTTAGTAATGTTGCCCGTCAATATTCTTTCACAGATAATGATGTTGCCAGCCTGTCTTCAGCAATATTCAATTACAGGCTTAGAATGGTGGACAAAGACGGTGAATATAAATATTCTAACATAGTCAACATTTACCTGGCTGATATTACTAAGAGGGTGGTTATTTCACCCAACCCCGCATCCGAAGAAACCAAAGTGATAATTAATGCGGTTGTAAATGGTAAAGCAAACTGGAAACTAGTAGATAATTATGGCAGGATCGTGATGCAAAATTCTGTTCAGATAAAAAGAGGAACAAATAATTTTTCTATCAATGTAAGTAAATTATCCGCTGGATTATACTTCCTTAAGGTAACCGGAGCAGGTATTGATCAGCATGTAAAACTTCAGAAGCAATAAAATAATTCTGCGCAGGTTTAAGTATTCATCCTGGCGATTATATTTTTAAAAACTCCCTTCATTTAACTGAAGGGAGTTTTTAGCATTAAGAATATGGATGGAGAATCCGTGTGTAATAAATAAACTTTCTTATTTCTGAATCAATTCAAAAAATGAAATGTCCATAACCGAATTTTCCTTCACAAACCGGGATGATTTTTTGGCGAATACCATTAAACTAAAAACAATAAAAAATAAACAATTGAAGGTAATTATTTAATAAATGCTGATTAATCATACAAGTACAGTGGTAATATAACTCCGTATTATCCCTTTCAGTATTTTTCTATTAGTAAATTTTCCCCGCAGTTATATTTTTTCCCCGGTATTTCCATAAAAAAATGCATCGCTTTCCAAAGTGCATTTACCTTTTTTTTTCAAAAGCTTCCTTCTATTTTCAACTCCTGGAATCACCACAGCTTTTCCGTCTTTTAAATAAGGCGGCTGAAGAATTAGAATGGGTATTGTGTTCACCTAATCCGAACCTTATGAAGAAGATTAAATTTTTCGTCCTTGCTATAGGCTTGATACTATTTCTTTTTCCAAAAGGCTACGCCCAGGAAAAGTTTAGCAAAATAAAAATTAAACTTCCGGAAAATACTACTGAAAGACAAGCAGTAATTGGTATGATGGACGCAGATCATTTCAATTCAGAAGGCGATGCCATCATTGCTGAGATCAGCGAATTCGCTCAAAATAAACTACGCTCATCCGGGTATGCTTTTGAAGTGTTGATTGGTGATGTTACCAAAAATTTTGTAGAACAGAGCAAGGCTTTTTTTAATTCAGGAAATAGAGCCGCATTTGAAACGTCGGCACAATCAATCCGGAATTTTATTTCGACGCCTTCCTTTTTTTCAACCAACGGACTACCTCCGGGTAGCATGGGTGGCTTTTATACATTTTCAGAAATGAACACCCAAATGAATAACCTGGTGGCAGCCTTTCCATCGCTGGTACAAAAAACTTCGATCGGTACATCCATTGAAGGAAGAACCATATGGTGTCTTAAAATTTCTGATAACGTGGGTACCGATGAGAATAATGAACCAGAACTGCTTTACCTGGGTTTGCAACATGCCAGGGAAGCCATTACAGGAACAAGCCTGATTTTTTTCGCTCAATACCTTGCACAGAATTACGGAACCAACCAGTCTGTTACTGACCTTGTAAACAACAGGGAGATATTCATTGTGCCCTGCGTGAATCCCGACGGGTATGTTTACAATGAGATCAATAACCCATCTGGTGGGGGAATGCAAAGAAAAAATCGAAGGAATGTGGGTGTAGACGATATGAGCTCCAACAGGCAGAAAGGAGTTGATCTGAACAGGAATTACGGAATTGACTGGAGTGATTGTGCAGGAGCTTCATCCAGTTGTGGCTCATCCAATTCATCTGATCAAACTTATTGGGGAACCAGTGCTTTTTCGGAACCGGAAACCAGGGCCATCAGGGACTTGTGTTACGCCCGCAATTTTGTAGCTGCATTTGATCAGCATTGTTCAGGGCCATATTATTCTTTGCCGTTTGGAAGAAGGGCTTACCATTCTATGTCTGTTCCTGATTCAAGATTTTATTCCTTTGTACCTGCCTTAATGGGTAAATACAACGGTCACAGGGCAGGAGATAGTTATGCCACGGTTCAATACGAAGTGGCCGGAGGAGTAAAAGACTGGTGGCTATTAGGCGATATAGAAAGTTTTTCCGGTGAGGCCAATAAAAAGGGAAAAATTTATGGCATGACAGGGGAGGCTGGCGGTGGTGGTTTTTGGGCACCAAGCAGCCAGATCATAGAGCTTTGCAAAAATCTTTGCTTTCAGAATATTCAATTAGCCTTTGCCGCTGGCTCGTATGTTGATGTGCAGGACCTGGATGATATTGCGATTAGTATGCTCAATCCCAGCCTGGGTTTTAAAATACAAAGGGTAGGACTGGGAGATAGCCCCGTAACCGTAAGTGTTATTCCATTGCAAAATATTCAATCGGTGGGGGCGCCTGAAATTATAAATAGCCTGCCAGCCTATTATGACAGCTATTCCGGAAATATTCCCATTATTTTATCCCCTTCATTAGGGAATGGGCAACCGGTAAAATTTGTTTGGAAGGTGGAAACCGGCGGCATTACGATTTATGATACCGTAACCAAAATCTACAACCCCGTCAATATCTTTTCAGATGATATGGAAGGTACTTCAGTTACTTCTAACTGGACGGTTTCCGGAGGATGGAACTATACAACAACCTTTTCCAATACGGGAACCAAATCATTAACCGAATCTCCGGGAGGCAATTATACAAGCAACAGTACCCGGATAGCGGCATTGAAGAATGCCTTTGACTTAAGTGATGCCCCGGCTGCTTATATTAGTTTTTGGACAAGACATCGTGCGGAAAATTTCCGCGATATACTGCGACTGCAGATGTCTGCTAACAGTACAAACGGTTTGGATGGTACCTGGACAGATCTCGCCGGCCGCACTACCGTTCAGGAAACGAATACCACCAACCAGGGAAGACTGGGAGGTTTACCGGCTTTAACCGGAATAAAGGAAAACTGGACAAGAGAGCTTATCGAAATACCGTCATCATTTTATTCAAGCAACAATGTGAGGTTTCGGTTTGAATTTAGTTCTGATGGTACATCTGCGAATGATTTTGAAAATGATCTGGATGATGGTTTTTATATTGACAATTTTATGATCGTTAAAACTTTAGCGCCACCGGTAACATTACCTGTCCATTTTCTAAGCTTCAGCGGTCAATTAATGGCTGATAAGACCATTCGACTTAATTGGGAAGCAATTACGGACCAGGACCACGATTATTTTGAAATAGAAAAGTCTGATAACAGCTTCAACTTTCAGGTTATAGGTCGCGGGCCACCTGCGGCTCCCTTCTATTACGTGGATACAAAACCAAATAATGGCAATAATTTTTACAGGATAAAGCAGGTGGATAAAAATGGAATGTTCGTATACAGTAATACGGTCAACGTTAAATTCAATCCTGCAAATTTGAACATTATGGTTTATCCTAACCCGGTTACTGATTTTCTGAAGATCAAATTAAGTCCATTGCCCTCTGAACAGTTTTATATTATCATAACGGACCTTGCCGGAAGAAAAATTCATGAAGAAAAAATTTATCCGGGAATCAGCGAAACTGAAGTAAAATTTGATTCGGGATTAAAAACAGCTCAAATGCTCATTGTAACTATTCGTAACAATAAAAATGAAATAATAGCCATCAAAAAATTGGTAAAGTAAATTACAAACGTTCCTGTTAAATGATAATAAATCCTCTTCTTCTCCGAAGGGGATTTTTATTTTTATTTAGTGTCAGGCAATCTGCCGGCCGGAACTAATCCAGCCTTTTTTGAGGGGCGACAGGCAATAAATAGGAGAAATACGGTGGGCCTCCTTTTCCCCTTTTAAAACAAGGTAAATTCAATTGGGATATATACTTTTTTGATGCCATATTTCGGGGCATTAGAATAAGATCTCAGGCAGATATATTAATTTTCAGGAAGTATAATCCAAAATCCTAAACCTGATGAAATTTTTATCAGAAGATTAAAAAAAAGAATGGCAGAGATGGTGTGAGCGAATTGAGTGAATGAAAAGATTAAGAGTGGAGTCGGTAGAAAAACCTCTAAAATTCTAACTATGAAAACAAACTTTACTCTGGAATTTTATTTGTTAACGATTTCGATACTGCTGATTGCAGGGATCAGCCATGCCCAGTGCCCGGCAGGATCTACCCAGGCCCAATTAAATTGGGATCATATCGATTTTTTGCCTTCTAACAATACCCGGTATACCAGTTTCTATCCTTCGGCAGCATTTCCCTACAATCAAAATTTTACAATAGGCACCAGGAAATTAAATTTTGCCATGGCACCTTCAGCAAATATCACGCTGAATGGGGAGAACGGAACTAATACTGCCCATGCCGGAAGTTTTGCTACCGCTGGTGACGATGTTCAGTTTACCACAACCGCAGCAGCAAACACAACTGTTACAATGACCTTTGATGCCAATGTTTCAAATGTTCAATTCTCGGTTTTTGACCTTGATGTTAGCCAGCGGGTCAACGTGACAGCGATTAATTCGCTTGGAGTAGCTCAAACTATAACAATTGCCAGAGCTAATGCCGGTTCTGCAATAACAATTGCCGGTTCAGGTTCTATCAGTGCAACTGCAAACGGACCTGCAACCAACTATGCTAATACAAATAATTTCGGGGCCATTAACGTTTCTGTTGGTGGCCCTGTAAGCCGGGTAGTTCTCAGGTTTTATAATGCCGCAGGAGATTTTTGGTTGGGTGATATCAACGCCTGTGTTACCGGTACATTTCCTAATAATTACCAACAGATATCCCGCCCTTTTACGGGACAGCCTCAATACGTACTGGCCGTTGTGAACAATAACATTTATTATGTAGATCCAGCTAGCGGAAGGGGATATTTTCTTTTTAACGAGCCTGGGCACGACCGGCTTAACTCCATGGCATACGATCCCTACAGAAGAGTGGTTTATTACACCTATAGCCTTACACAAAGAGCCGGACTGAATCCACAGGTTGATAAAGTGCTTAAAAAATATGATGTAGATAGCAAAACAATATCCGTAGTAATTCCTGATGTGAATACATTTGGCATTCCTACTTATGAAAGTGGTGTAGAGTCGGGTGCGGCCACCTTTTATAATGGCTCACTTTATTTAGGTATAGAAGGATATACTGGAACTACTGGCGGAAGCGCTTATGCTGCAGGCAGAAAATCTACCATTTGGAAAATTGATTTTGATGCTGCAGGAAATCCTATTGCTCCTGCAGCCCAGGTATTTGGTGTAACAGCCGATGATGGTGTCAGCTCCCAGAACATACATGACTGGAGTGATTTTGCCGTGTCTGACGGAATGTTAGTAGATTTTGATGGCTCGCAAAGCGGCGGTACTGATTTTTACCAGTTTGACCTGATGTCCGGTTCAAGAGTAAGTTATACTCCGGCAGGAGTTGTTCCCAAACAGGTCTCTATCGGTTGGGATGAAAAAATATACAATGTAGATTTTACCTTATCACTATATAACGGAACCAATGGCCTGGTTGGAGGCACTACCCGAACTATTTGGGCTCCGCTCGGACCCGCTATTCCTACAGGTTCTGCCGCCAGCTGGGGAGATGCAGCAGGTCCCTACCGGCCATTCCTGGATTTTGGAGATGCGCCTGCCAGCTATGATCCTGATCCTCTTTCCCCGGCCTGCCATGATACATTAACTCCCAATGTTTCTAACGGGCGAACTAAAATGATTTTAGGATATGATGAAGACGTGGAGTGGCTAAAACGCGGACTTACTACCGTAGAAGATAATTATGAGGACGGGCTTTCCTTTGTACCTATTTTTTCACCATCTGCGGGCAATTATTTAGCACAGCTTGAAGTGTTTAACAATACCGGAACAAACGCTACAGTTTGCGCCTGGCTTGATTTTAATGGCAATGGTATTTTTGATCCAAGCGAAGGCATCACCCCGATAACAGTTGCTTCTTCATCCAGTACCCAAACCATAGCACTCAGCTGGCCAAGCACACCCAGTACACTTCCCAGCGGCACTTATACCTATCTCCGGATACGTATTACAGACCAGGCCACTGGTATGTCAATAAATAATGCAACAGGGTATTATGATATGGGAGAAGTTGAAGATTACCGGGTTGTAGTTGATGATATTGTTCTGCCCTTAACTATGATTTCATTTGAAGCAAATCTAATAAAGGATTCAAGAGTAAGGTTGGAATGGACCGCAAGTGAGGATATCAATTTCCCGGGTTATGAAATACAACGCAGCGAAAATGGAAGGGATTGGGAAGTTCTTACTTTTATTCCGGCTCTTCAAAAAGGAGGAACCCAGTTTTATAATTTCACGGATATTAAACCATACACCGGGGTTTCATATTACAGGATCAAATTAGATAAATCTGAAAATGATATTAACTACAGCATAGTTAGATCAATAACACTCCTTGATCCAAAGGCATCAATCCTGCTTTTCCCTAATCCGGTTGTAGAAAAAGCAACTATTGCTATCAAGGCGGATCGCTCTGTTGCTGCCGGACAAATAAAAATTATTAATGCTGAAGGGAAAACTATATCACAACAAAATGTTGTCATGCAAAAAGGATTGAATAATTACGCCTTACCTATTCAATCAACCTGGCCCGCGGGCACTTATTTTGTTCATGTAAATACCAGTGAATGGACGGACACCCAAAAAATGATTATAAGAAAATAATACGAGACTTTTAATCATTTATGCCATTTCATTGGAGTAACGAATAATCCTACTAATCCGCAAGCCATATATTTTTTGTACTTGAAAAAAATATAATTATACAGCTGATCCCGAAATTAAAAAGTCAAAGCCCGATCCCATAACATATTGATACGCGGTTCCTTTAACTGCTATACATTTGCATGGCATGTATACCCTGAAAAAATCGTTGGGACAGCATTTCCTGAAGGATGAAAATATTTGTAGAAAAATTGTAGCCTCATTACAGGAGCACTCATTCAAGCAATTGCTGGAAGTAGGACCGGGTGGAGGAGCATTGACTAAATATTTGTTGCAATTGAAGGATATTGATTTTAAAGCTATAGAACTTGATGAGGAAAAAATAGAGTATTTATTAAAAACATATCCTTCTTTGAAAGGAAAAATAATTCATCAAAATTTTCTGGAAATAGAAAAACCTTTCGATGCACCCTTTACAGTGATAGGAAATTTTCCTTATAATATATCTACACAAATACTTTTTAAGATTCTTGAATGGAAAGAAGATGTAGAGTGTGTAATTGGTATGTTTCAGAAAGAAGTGGCTCAACGGGCTGCTTCAAAGGAAGGTAACAAAGTGTACGGCGTATTAAGTGTTTTAGTGCAGGCCTTTTTCGAAGTAGAATATTTGTTTGATGTCAATGAGCTATGTTTTACACCTCCACCAAAGGTAAAAAGCGGGGTGATAAGGCTGTTGCCTAAAAAACAACTGCTGGTCATGAAAAGTGAGAAAGCATTTTTTCTGTTAGTGAAAACTGCATTTAATCAACGGAGAAAAACCCTGAGGAACGCCGTAAAAGGATTATTTGATGCAGCAACGTTGCAGGACGAATTATTTAATAAGAGAGCGGAGCAACTGACCGTGCAGCAATTTGCAGATCTCACATTCAAAATGAATTAATTCGGGAAGCGGTATGAAGAAAGTTATTATTACAGTCAGGGCACATGAATATCTTCAAATTGAACTTCAAAAGCGGGGTTACCACTTAATTTATAATCCAAAGATTTCTTATGATGAATTGGCGGAACAAATCGGTGATATTTCAGGGTTGGTGGTAACAACCCGGTTAAAAATTGACAGGCCGCTGTTGGAAAAAGCAAATTCGCTCAAATGGATTGGCAGGTTGGGTAGTGGTTTAGAATTAATTGACGTACCCTATGCAAAAAGTAAGGGAATACAATGCGTCAGCAGCCCGGAGGGCAATTCCAATGCAGTGGCGGAACAATCTCTTGGAATGCTGCTCAGCCTGATGAACAATATAAACGCCTCTTTTCGGGAGGTAAAGGAGGGCATCTGGAAAAGAGACGAAAACCGGGGTATTGAATTGAATGGGAAAACCGTTGGCATTATAGGATTTGGCAATACGGGCAGTTCTTTTGCCAGGTTGTTGCAACCCTTTGGAGTAACTGTTCTGGCCTATGACAAATACAAATTTGGGTTTAGTGAGGGATATATTAAAGAGGCCAGTATGGAACAGATCGGCCGTTATGCCGATGTTATCAGCCTGAATGTACCATTGACTGAAGAAACATTTCACCTGGCTGATGCGGCATTTTTTAATAACCTCAGGCAGTCGCCCTTTTTTCTGAATACCTCACGGGGTAAAGTAGTACACACGGCTCATTTTATGGATGCTATAAAAAATAAAAAAATAGCTGGGGCTGCTTTGGATGTTCTTGAAAATGAAAAATTGGAGACTTATTCCCCCCAGGAAAAGGAAAGCATGGCATGGATGTTGGCCCAGCCCAATATCATTATTACCCCGCATATTGCAGGATATAGCCACGAGGCACTTTTTAAAATGGCCCGGATCCTTGTAGACAAAATACCTGGAAATGAATGATTTTGAGGGAAAATCTATGGCTATGGGAATATTCAAAATAAACTAAGCCGGTTATTTTTAAAATAGTTCATTATCTTTGATCTTTAATAGTGCAACGCTTCAGTAAAGTCTGAGGCGTTGTTATTTTTTTGTTTTCTATCAAAGTAGTTTTATGAATATTCAATATGTAACCAAAGAAACTTTGGAGCAAATGAAGACTGAGCTTCAGCATAAAAGAGGTGTGGAAAGACCCGCAGCAAGCCGGGCTATTGCGGAGGCAAGGGAAAAGGGAGACCTGAAGGAAAATGCGGAATATGATGCAGCTAAGGAAGCGCAGGGAATGTTAGAAGCAAAAATTGCCCTGTTGGAATCTCAACTGGCAGTTGCCAGGGTAATTGACGAGTCAACTATTGACACAAGTATTGTTTCAATTCTTACTAAAGTGGCCATCACTAATATAAAGACAAAGAAGAAAGTGACTTACCAGATTGTAAGCGAACCAGAGGCTGATCTGAAAGCGGGCAAGATCTCAGTTACCTCTCCTATCGGGCAAGGATTATTAGGAAAAAAGGTTGGCGATACTGCCGAAGTTCAGGCTCCTGTTGGCGTTATCAAATTTAAGATTGAAGAAATTTCCGCCTGATGGCATTTAAACAATTTATTATTCTGTCCACAGGCATATAAAATATTTAAAGCCCTTCCCGTCCTTTTTTTTGCAACGAAGGATACCGCTTAAATTTTTTCCGGATTATTCTTATAAAGATGAAATTTAATTTTTATAGCCTTTTACTTTTTGCCTTTTTATCTGGCTGCTCACCAAATAATGTAAAGGTTGACAATAGCCTGGAAAAGTTTTTTACCGAAA
The DNA here is from genome assembly GCA_041743125.1 of Chitinophagaceae bacterium. Taxonomy (GTDB): domain Bacteria; phylum Bacteroidota; class Bacteroidia; order Chitinophagales; family Chitinophagaceae; genus Terrimonas_B. The sequence goes on along the minus strand of JBGTNK010000189.1, from coordinate 28,216 downwards.
ATAGGGTCAGCGGTTGTTTTGCCATGATGGATAACGGGACAGGAGAATTTACTGTTTATAATCTTCCCCGCTACCGGGATAGCAGCTATTTGCCGGCTTCTACCTTTAAAATTGTGAATTCTTTGATCGGGCTTCAAACAGGGAAAATAGTTAATGACAGTATGGTCATTAATTGGGATGGGATTCAGAGGTCGTTTGATAGTTGGAATAAAGACCTGACCATGTATGAGGCTTTTCGTTCTTCTGCTGTACCCTATTACCAGGAAGTAGCGAGGAGAATTGGAAAAGATACTATGCAATTCTGGCTTGATTCTTTGAGTTATGGAACCAAAAAGATTACAAGTGCCATTGATACTTTCTGGCTTGACAATTCGTTGAAGATAACACCGGATGAAGAGCTTGGCCTTGTAAAAAGATTGTATTTTGATCAGCTGCCTTTTTTTAAAACATACCAGGAGGCTGTGAAAAGAGCGATGTTGTTTGAAAATAATGCAAATTATCGCCTGGCGTATAAAACAGGCTGGGGGTTCTGGAATGAGAAAACTCAAAAACATCTGGGATGGGTGGTAGGATGGGTTGAGGAAAACAGACATCCTTATTTTTTTGTTTTGAATATTGAATCCACTCAGCAGGATTTTGACATGCCGGGTGTTAGAATGAAGTTGCTAAAAGATATTTTGACAAGTATGGGATTTTTTGAAGGCAGGATGTAATAATTTCTCTTTTTCAATATAGAAAAGTGAATCCAATTTTGTCTTGGTTTTTGAATTGATAAAAATCTCACAACAAATTATATCCCCGGAAGAACCGGTTGCTTAATTATCCTTTAATTAAAAAAGCATTTTGGGATTTCAATTTTTTCATAAGGAATATGTCTGGCTTGCAGCCGCAATCGTTTTCATCATTATACTTTTTTTCAGAGTTGTGAAGTGGAAAAGAAAAGTGATGAAAAAGATGGGTGATCGTCAACTCGTGTCCGCGTTAATGAACGGTTATTCAGCCAGGTTATTTGGGTGGAAATTTGGTATGCTCAGTGTTGCATTTGCAGCTGGCATTGTGATGCTGATGGACCTTCGTAAACCCGGCGGCACTGAAGGTGTCAACCGAAAAGGAATAGACCTGATAGTAGCGCTGGATGTAAGCAAAAGTATGCTGGCTACCGACCTGTCACCTGACAGGCTTGAAAGGGCGAAGCAACTTATCCAAAAATTAATGGCCGTCATGCCAAATGATCGAATTGGCCTTGTACTTTTTGCAGGAAAGGCTTATTTGCAAATGCCTCTTACAACGGATCATAGCGCTGCACGTATGTTTGTCTCCGCAGCAAATCCGAATGCGGTACCCCAACAAGGAACCGTTATCAGTGAAGCCCTCAAAAGAAGTGCGGACGCATTCAATGCGGCGGAAAGGAGATTTAAGGCTGTTGTTTTAATTTCCGACGGCGAAGATCACGATTTGGAGGCTGTTAATACAGCCAAAGAGATGGCTGCCCAGGGTATGATGATCAACACCGTTGGAGTGGGTTCGCCGGAAGGGTCTTATATTCCTGATGCACTTACAGGGACCAACAAAATTGATCCGGCTACTGGCGCCACTGTAATTTCTAAATTGAATGAAGACATTTTGAAACAGGTAGCAGCTGCTACCAACGGCGTATATGTTCATTTACAGGAAAGCGATGAAGCTGTAAAGATGCTCCAGCAACAATTATCTGGCATCGAAGCGAAGGCATATGGAGATGTATCACTGATGAATTTTAAATCTTATTATTGGTGGTTTGCGGCGGCCATGCTTATTTTATTGGTAGCAGAATATTTTATACCAGAAAAAAAGAAAATAAAATAATGGCAAATTCCATTTGGCCAGGAAACAATGAAAAATAAACAAATGAAATGCGCTTTCTTTTTTATGCTCGCTATGGTTCTGGGTTTTTCACTTACCCATGCACAATCAAAGGACCCTGAAATGGAAGAAATAGAAAGAGGAATACAAAAAGGGAATGAACTGTACATGAAGAAACAATACCAGGAAGCTGTGCTTGCATATAGTAATGCTGAAAAGGGATCTTTCAATGCCACCGCCAGGTACAACCAGGCCCTTGCATTATATAAACAAGAAAAAAAAGAAGAAGCCATTAAGGCATTTGAAGATCTTGCTTTTAAAACAGAAGATAAGAGTTTAAAGTCAAAAGCATATTATAATGCCGGAGTTATCTATTCAGGCCAGAAGAAACTGGAAGAAAGCATTGAGGCTTATAAAAATGCCCTGAGACAGGATCCGGATGATAAACAGGCAAGGGAAAATCTTCAAAAAGCATTACTCGAATTAAGAAAGAAAACTCCCAAAAAAGAAAACAAAAAAAATCAACAGCAGCAAAAAAAACCAGAACCCAGGATGAATCAGAAAGAATCAGAACAGCGATTAAAACTCCTGGAACAAAAAGAAAAGGAAATACAACAACGTATGCAAAAAGAAAAATCTAAATCCGGTGGTGGTCAACCAAAAGACTGGTAACGACACTGTCTTTTTTCTTTTTATCTTCTTTCCTGAGCTCATTTCAACCACCTGCCAATTCTTTATTAGCTTTGCAGACTAATAAATAAATATCTTAAAAAATATTCCTTCCGTTAATGGAAGAAATTATCATATCAGCAAATTTGTTATGCAATTTTATTGTAACTCACTCACCGAATATAAGCGGCTTGCTACCAAAGAAGTAAAAGTTGGCGACCTGTTGATTGGTAATTTTAACCCTGTCAGGATACAGACGATGACGACCACGGATACTATGGACACCATGGCAACAGTAGAGCAATCGATTCGTTGTATCCAGGCGGGTTCGGAATTGATAAGGATAACGGCTCCCTCTAAAAAAGAAGCGGAAAATTTATTGAACATAAAAAAGGAACTTAATAGGAGAGGATATTTTACACCTATAGTAGCAGATATACACTTTACGCCAAATGCCGCTGAAATTGCCGCCAGGATAGTAGAAAAAGTAAGAGTAAATCCAGGTAATTATGTCGACAAGAAAAAATTTGAATTGATCGAATATAGCGATGCTGATTATGCAGAAGAGATCGATCGCATAAGGGAACGTTTCACTCCGTTGGTCAGCATATGCAAAGAATACGGGACTGCTATGCGCATTGGAACCAATCATGGTTCACTCAGCGACAGGATAATGAGCCGATATGGCGATACACCGGTAGGAATGGTTGAAAGCGCCATGGAATTTTTGAGAATAGCTAGAAATGAAACCTATCATAATATTGTATTAAGCATGAAAGCCAGCAATCCCCAGGTCATGGAGCAGGCTTATCGGTTGCTGGTTAAAACAATGTTTGATGAATTTGGAGAGTGCTACCCGTTACATTTAGGAGTTACTGAAGCCGGAGATGGAGAGGATGGCAGAGTAAAAAGTGCTGTGGGTATTGGAACCTTACTGGAAGATGGATTGGGTGATACAATAAGGGTTTCATTAACAGAAGATCCGGAGTTGGAAATTCCGGTATGTAAGGATTTGGTAAGAAGATATGAAAGCAGTGATGGCAATAAAGTAGCAAAAAGATCTCAATCATTACATCATATTCCGGCAGTTGAGGGCAATGTTCTTCTCTATGACCCATTTCACTACAAAAGAAGAGAAACTTTTGCTATTGATAATATTGGGGGTAAACAAGTGCCTGTAGTAATTGCTGACCTCAGCAGGATCGCTTCAATTACTCCCTCCCATTTGCACAGTATAGGTTATACATATAACGAGTCAACCGATAAGTGGAATATCAGCGATGCAGCAGCTGATTATGTTTTTACAGGCAATCAAATGATCAATTTTGCACTGCCGGGTACTTTAAAAATTATTGTATATCCGCACCTGTGGCAGCAAATAACCATAAGCCTGGAAAATGAAGGCTTATCCGCAGACAAGAATATCCATGTACACCCTTCAAAGTATTACCCTATTTATGAGGCTAAGGGTTATGCTGAAACAGAAATAAAAAGTGATGCTATCAACTTCGTGATGCTGGATTGTTTCAGCGAGGAAACACCATTGAATGGATTTACTTTTTTGGATGAGCTGGCAAATGATAAATCGGTGGTCCTGTGTTTGAGCAGTAAGAATTCGCATACAATGCCGGCGGTAAGAAGAATGTTTATAGAATTGCTAAATAGAAAAATCAATAACCCGGTTGTCCTGATAACGGATAGTAACTGGGAATCAGTTGATGAACACCTGGCACATTTTGCAACCGAAACCGGGGCATTGTTACTGGATGGTTTTGGTGATGGCATTTGCCTGGGAATGACGTCCGGTGCGTACAAAAGGACAGAAGGGCAGTTATCCAATCTTAATGCTTCGGGTAGAAATTACCTGAACAACCTGACTACTGAACAATTTATAAATAATACCGCTTTTAGCATTTTACAGGCCACCCGCACCAGGATATCTAAAACGGAATATATTTCCTGTCCCAGCTGCGGCCGTACCTTGTTTGATCTCCAGGAAACTACGGCAAAGATTCGCACAAGAACAAATCATCTTAAGGGAGTAAAGATTGCTATTATGGGTTGCATCGTTAATGGTCCCGGTGAAATGGCAGATGCTGATTTTGGTTATGTAGGGAGTGGCCCCGGAAAGATCACCTTGTACAAAGGAAAGGAAGTGATGAAAAGAAATGTCAATAGTGAAGTTGCTGTTGAGGAATTGATCAATTTGCTGAAAGAAAGTGAAGCCTGGATAGCACCATGATAAATTAAAAATATATAAATAGCAGTCTCCTGTTAATATGTGAATGAATAAGACCGGTCAACATCTCAAATAAACTTTCTTTGCCATTTTGATTTTACATCAAAAAAATATTTAGGAAGTAACTCTTCGGTAAAGTTTGCTCCGGGTTGCCGGTATCATTGTTTGATCTTAAAGTTTATTAAAGATTTTTATTTCCTCAAAATGGCAATGTCGGAATCTAGCGTATAAAGAATAGTTTTGCGCCGGGCACATTTTGAAAACAAAATTTTCCAGGACTTACTTAGGAGAATAAACGGGTGACGGGTGTCATATAGATCACTTAAATGTATATAATGCAAAAAACAGATTTTTTGGTAATAGGTACTGGTATAGCCGGATTAACTTATGCATTGAAAGTGGCTCGCCATTTTCCCGAAAAAAAAGTGGTGGTAATGACCAAGGCGGCTGCAGATGAAACCAATACCAAATACGCTCAAGGTGGCGTGGCTGTAGTAAATGATTTGGAAAATGATAGTTTCGAAAAACATATTGAAGACACCCTGATTGCAGGAGATGGATTATGTAATGAAGAAATCGTTGAAATCGTAGTAAAAGAGGGACCAGACAGGGTCAGGGAACTGATTGAATGGGGTGCCAGATTTGATAAGGAAAAGGACGGTGATTATAAACTTGGAAAGGAAGGAGGACATTCTGAATTTCGAATTATCCATCATAAGGATATTACGGGATGGGAAATGGAAAGGGCATTGCTTGATTCAGTGTCTGAACAAAAAAATATAGAGATCATCAAACATTGCTTTGTAGTAGATATTATTACGCAGCACCATCTTGGGTACCTCGTTACTAAGTCTGCTCCCGATATTGAATGCTTTGGAGTTTATGTATTAAACCTCAAAACAAACCGTATTGAAAAAATTTTAACCCATTTCACCTTGCTGGCTACCGGTGGCAACGGACAGGTATATCGGACCACAACCAATCCGTCCATTGCTACAGGTGATGGTGTAGCCATGGTTTACCGGGCAAAAGGCAGAATAGAAAACATGGAATTTATCCAGTTTCATCCTACTGCGCTTTATGAAGCAGGCCTTCGCGGGCAGGCTTTTTTGATTACCGAAGCAGTAAGGGGCGATGGCGGTATTCTCCGGAATAAGGAAGGCGAAGCATTTATGGAAAGGTACGATCCGAGAAAGGACCTGGCGCCAAGGGATATTGTAGCCAGGGCTATTGATAGTGAAATGAAAAGAACTGGTACAGAACATGTGTGGTTAGATTGCCGTCATTTTGGGAAAGAAAATTTCAATGAACATTTCCCGAATATTTATCAAAAATGTTTAAGTGTAGGTATCGATATCACAAAGCATATGATACCGGTTGCCCCGGCGGCACATTATAGTTGCGGAGGAATTAAAACAGATGAATGGGGCAGAACCTCCATTAAAAATTTATACGTATGCGGGGAATGCTCCAGTACCGGATTACATGGCGCCAACAGGCTAGCCAGTAATTCTTTGCTTGAGGCAATGGTGTTTGCGCACAGATGCTTCCTCGATGTTGTGGATCGTTTTGAAATGTCAGCAAAAAAGTCCCGCTCATGGAAAGATTTAGAAAAAGCGGTTCCGGGATGGAATGCTACAGGCACCAGCGAACCAAAAGAAATGATCCTGATTACCCAAAGTTTGAAAGAGCTGCAGCAAGTGATGAGTGATTATGTAGGTATCGTTCGTAACGACATTCGCCTTCGCAGGGCAATGAAAAGATTGGACTTGTTGTGGGAAGAAACGGAAAAATTATATGAGAGTTCATCGCTCTCTCCTCAATTATTAGAACTGCGTAACCTGATTACAATTGGATACCTGATTGTAAAGGGAGCAAGTTTTAGAAAGGAAAGCAGGGGTCTGCATTTCAATACGGATTATCCACAAAAGAGTGAACTGGTTCAGAATATTGTTCTATAATTCGTACAATAAAATAGCGCATGTATTATTTAGTTTACGGACTTCTTTATGTTCTTTCATTGCTTCCTCTGAGGGTGATGTTTCTCCTGTCGAACCTCGCCTGTTTTTTTTTATATCGAGTGGTGGGTTATCGTAAAGAACTTGTTCTTAATAATCTGCTGATTGCCTTTCCGGAAAAAACTTTAGAGGAAAGAAAGAAAATTGCAAAGCAATTCTACCTGAATTTTACAGATACGTTTATAGAATCTATAAAAATGATCTCCATTAGTAAGGAAGAGGTTTTGCGCAGAAGCCATTGTGATTTTGAACTGATCAATTCCTTAGTAGACAAAGGCAATAATATCCATATAATGGTAGGCCATCAATTTAACTGGGAGTTTGCTAACCTGGCTTATGCCATGCATCTCAGAATTCCATTTGTAGGCATTTACATGCCGGTTAACAATGCAATATTGGACAGGATATTTTTAAAAGTCAGAAGCCGGTATGGTACTATCATGATTTCTGTAAAGGATTTCAGAAATAAAATGCATACTGTATTTTCAAACCAATATTTGCTGGCTCTTGCAGCGGACCAAAACCCGGGTAATCCAACAACTGCATACTGGCTGAACTTTTTTAACAAGCCGGCTCCATTCGTTACCGGCCCGGGGAAAGGAGCTGTTAAAAATAATACAGCTGTAGTGTATGTAGCATTTGAAAAACCCCGCCGAGGTCATTATTCATATAAGGCAACGCTGATATCTGCTAATGGTGGGTCTCATACACCACCGGAGCTAACTGTTCTGTATAAAAATATATTGGAAGACACGATCCGGAGAAACCCGTCTAATTATTTATGGAGCCACCGGAGGTGGAGGCATGAGTGGAAAGAAGGATATTCTCCAATACTGAAATAACAAATAAAGACTTGACAAGATTTTTTAGTTTAACAAACTGGCTTCCTTTACTATTTCAACTTTTTCCTGTTCTTTAATTTTTTCCCAACCTCCGGAAATATTCCGAAGATTATGTATTCCCTGCCGTTTAAACAGGGATGCAGCAATAACGCTACGATAACCACCTCCGCAATGAACGTACAGGTTATGTTTGTCTTCAAAGACCGCCATACTGCCGGGATCTTTTAATTCAGTTAATGGAATATTGACAGCCTCTTTTAAATGGCCTTCGCCAAACTCCACGGGCTTCCGTACATCCACTATTACCAGGTTTTTATCAAAGGGAATGTCCATCATTAACTCATCAGCCTCTACGTCAATAATCATATCGGAATCTTCACCATTTTTTTTCCAGGCCTCAAAACCACCCTGCAGGTAGCCTTGAACTTTAACCAAACCAACCCTTGCCAGCCGGATAATACTTTCTTTTTCCTTTCCCGGCTCACTTATCAATAAAAGAGGAGCATCAAATGGTAGCAGTTTTCCAGCCCATTCTGCAAACCGCCCATCTAACCCAATGCTGATGGACCCTGGAACAAAGCCGCTTGCAAATTCTGCAGAGTTCCGTGTGTCCAATACGACCTTATCCTCCGTTATCAGTTTCTTGAATTCGCTTACCGTTAAGGGTTGCATCGACTGTTTTAATATTTCATCCATACTGTCATATCCCTCCTTATTGATTTTTGCATTAATGGGAAAATAGGATGGCACCGGGAAAATTCCTTCCGGACCACTTTTATAAATTCCTCTTTTGTTTCCGTTTTCAAAGCATAATTAAATTGTTTCTCTGCGCCGATGGTACTATCCGTATCGGGACCAATATTTTTGCCATAAGAACTTCCCGGCCCATGTGCAGGATATACGATCACGTCATCTGAAAGAGGAATTATTTTTTCTTGCAGGCTATCATACAACATGCCTGCCAGGTCCTCAATCCTATTCTTATCTTCAGTTTGTACCAGGTCAGGAACGTCCTACATCTCCAACAAATAAAGTATCTCCGGTAAATACACAATGAACTTTCCCGTCTTCATCTGTTAACAGGTAGCAGGTAGATTCCAAAAGTATGTCCAGGTGTATGCAATGCCTTTAATTGAATATTTCCAATGTTGAATAATTCACCGTCGCTGGCAATTCTTGATGGAAAACCTGTGACTGTACCCGGTCCAAAAATAACCGATGCTCCGGTAGCATTACCCAGGTCAATATGGCCGCTCACAAAGTCAGCGTGTAAATGCGTTTCAAAAATATATTTAATCTTCGCCTTTCTTTTTTTTGCAAGTTCCAGGTAAGCGTCCATGTCCCGCAAGGGATCTATTACAGCCGCTTCCCCATTACTTTCTATATAATAGGCTGCCTCACTGATACAACCAGTATATAATTGCTTTACATACATTGCCGGAAGATTTTGGAGTAAAAATATTCTTTTAAAAATAAAAAAGGAACCCGAGGGCTCCCTTCCAAAAAAGTGAAAATCGCATTTAGTTTAACAATGATTCTACAAACTTGTTTATTTCTTCAATGCGGTTTGAATTGATCGTGTAATAAATAAATTTTCCATCCCGTTCTGTTTTTACAAAGCCTGCCTTACGAAGTATGGCCAGGTGCTGAGAAGCTACTGATTGCTCCAGCCGAAGCTTCACATAAATCTCAGTGACCGTGATTTTTCCCTGTTCGTCAATCAATTTTAATATCTGTTGACGCAGCCGATGATTGATGGCTCTTAATATAAGAGATGCCTTCTTTATATTAAGCAAATCCACTTTTAAAGATAAACCATTATCCGGATCTGCATTCAACGTTAACGTGTAGTTGTTCATAGTAATAACTGATTAAATCTGATTTGCAAAATTAACTATACCCTGTTGTTTTTTGAAATTAAAATTGTTAACAAGTTGATTTATTTTCCTGCCAAAGATGAAACAGGTGAATAAAAAGCTTTAATATAAAATGGTTCAGCATACGCCAGGTCTAAAAAATCTTTTCCTCTAAATTTTTCTTCTGAAATTTCCGCCATATCCGAGGCATTCGCTACTGTATTATTAAAAACTGCCTGTGGATGAACAATTATTTTTTTTAATTTCTCAACTCCGGTTCCTGAAAAAATAATTTTTCCATGTTCAAACAACTGATCAAAACTGTTTTTCTCTATTACCATCGCACAAGGCTTTATTATTTCCTCCATTTGCTTATTATAAACTGCCATAAATATTTCCATTCTTCTTGCATCAATTACCGGGCATATTAAATCCGTTTCTTCTGCTAAAAGGGGATGAGCCAACATTTCAAGTGTATTGATACCAATCAATGGTATCCCTGAAGCGAAACATAATCCCTTGGCTGCCGAAAGGCCCACTCTCAATCCGGTATAAGACCCCGGACCAATTGTTACGGCTATCGCATCTATATTTTTAAAACTCAGTTTTGGTTTGGATATTAACTTTTGTATAACTGTATGTAGCCAGGATGCATGATCCTTCTTATTATCATTTACAATCAATTTGACCGAAGCCGCCTCATTTGCAAGGCAAACGGAGGCCGAATCAGTTGCTGTATCAATATTTAGGATAATTGCCATTATTATGCCAAAACCGATTGTTTTAAAAGTTCGGATGGTTGGTATCGCTTTTCGGTTTTGCTCAGTTCAACCAGCAGTAAATAAACCTGTTGAAGACCGATCAATTCTGCCCACTCAAAGGGGCCATAAGGGTAATTTGTTCCCAATTTCATAGCCGTGTTAATTTGGTCTTTTGTACTTACATTTTCATCAAGAGCGAAAAAAGCTTCATTTATAATGGATGAAATTATTCTTGAGGTGATGAATCCCGGGATATCGTCAATCCATTTTAATTTCCTGCCTATACTTTCAAAAAAATTTTCTGCTTTGGCCCGCAAAAACATATTGTCACCGGCAGCTTCAATTACCCGCCTTTTTAATAAAGTGTTCCAGGCGTTAATGCGGATAAAATCACCTCCTATTTCCTTTAGCGGCACAATAACAGAATTAATAATAACAAGAGGTGCCTTTAAATTAAGTAACCATTCTATTCTTTCCGGATTATTGTCAAACAATAAATCAATACAAACATCCGGCGTTATATTGTTTATTAATCTATCGGTTGATTTTACCCAGGTATATTGAAGTTCGTCATTTGATGCCTGGTAAAGTAGTTCTTCTCTCTGCACATCATTAGCGATCACCAGTACATTCATGGACAATTTTTTGCAAAGAAAGTGCATAAAGCTATATTCGCTCTGGCATTTCTCTAAAAAATTATATGGATAGAAGAATCATAAGAACTTCCCAATCTCCCTCGCCGATTGGTCCCTACAGCCAGGCAGTGCTGGCCGGCGAAACATTATACATTTCAGGACAGATCTGTATTGATCCTGAAACGGGTGAACTGAGGAAAAATAATCTGCAGGAAGAGACAAAGCAGGTGATGCAAAATTTAAACGGGATATTAGTAGCGGCAGGCATGGGTTTCAATCATGTTGTAAAAACAACCATTTTTATTACAGATATGCAACAATTCACTGAAATCAACGAAATATATGGTAAATATTTTGAAGGAGATTTTCCGGCAAGAGAAACAGTACAGGTTTCTGCACTTCCCAAATTTGTAAATGTGGAAATAAGCATGATCGCAATTAAATAGCCGGGAACAAGCAATTCATTTAAATGCCGGGCCAGGGATTAAAGGATTAATATTTGCCTTTTTATTTTTATTTCCCTGGATGAACATAAGCTACTATTGTTCTTTTGTTTTAAATATTCACGACTAAAATATTATTCCTGGTTGCAGATAGTTGTGAGTTTTTACGACTCTTGATTTTTTGGCTTCACAGTTAATATCTAAACACAATCTTTCTTCTTTCGAATGCGAAGGTTTTTACGCTCTATATTATTGAAGCCGGTTCGGTGGGCCGTGCAAAAATTTTCTTCAAGGCCTGAAAGGGAGAGAATATTTCCTGCGCTGGATAAGCTTTACAAGGATATTTTGATACACCCTGGGAAGAAGGGCCTGGTAATACCCTTTAAAGAAGAGACTGGTAAATTCATTGTTTTTTCCGATCAGCATAAGGGCGGACGGGATGGCGCTGATGATTTTGTATTGTCGGAAGCAAATTATCTGGCTGCCCTCGAATATTATAATAACAACAATTTTACACTGGTATGCCTTGGAGATGTGGAGGAATTATGGGAAAACAGCTTGGGCAAGGTTAAAGAAAGCTATCCTGCAACTTTTGCAGCGGAAAGAAAATTTCTTGAAAAAAATTCTTTTGTAAAGATTTTTGGCAATCATGATCTCTATTGGGCAAATGATCCCCTGGCCTGGTGGCAACTTAAGAAAATTTATGACCAGGAAGTTAAAATATATGAGGGCATTGTTTTAAGCGTTGATATTGACAGCAGGCCGTTCAGGATTTTTTGCACTCATGGTCACCAGGGTGATGCCCAAAGCGATGGAAATTGGTTCAGTAAATTTTTTGTAGCCAGAATATGGGCTCCTTTCCAGGCTTATTTGCGGATCAATCCGAATACGGTTGCCTATAATGATGAAAAGAAAACCTTGCATAACGAGATCATGTACGAATGGGCGGCCCGGCAAGAAGACACTTTGTTAATTACAGGCCATACGCATCAACCCGTTTTTATTTCACTTACCTATATTGAAAGATTATACCGGGAGTTACAGGTGGCCATAATCAATAAGGATTATGTATTAAAGGAAGAGCTGGAAAATAAGATCAGGAAAAGTGAGAAGGATTTTTCCGCGGTGTCTGTTGATTATCTTATTATGAAACCATCTTATTTCAATAGCGGTTGCTGTTGTTTTATTGATGGGGACATTACAGGAATTGAAATTGCTGATGGCACAATCCGGCTTGTCAAATGGACCTCAAAAGATAAAAACCCTCAAAGAATCCTGTTGGAGGAAATTTCACTCCGTGAACTGGCCAAAAGATTATAAGCGTTAAAAAAGAGAAGCCCAAATCCCCTTATCAACCATGTAACTTCCTTCTTTTTCAGCAAGCATTCTTAAGTAAGATTTCAAAATGCTTATTTCTAAAATGCCTTTTTCAATTTATTATTCTCCCTGTTCATATCGGGCAATTTTTTTTCAGGATCAAGAATTACCTCTTTTATTTCACTGGTAGTAGGTACACCAAAGGTCCATTCCGGTCCGCGTTGCCAAACTTCAACAGGAAGATGGAAAGTATATTCCTTCCCGTTGGTTTCCTTTACCAACACTGTAACAGGCATTGGCATTTTTTCTAAATTGGCAATGGTTATATCGGCACCATTTGATGGATTGTTTTTTACGTATTTCACTTCTTTCACCGACTGATCCAGCTTCCATGAGTTAAGCACCCATGCCCGCCAAAACCAGCCCAGATCTTCACCTGCCACATTTTCCATGGTATGAAAAAAGTCCCAGGGAGTGGGATGCTTAAAAGCCCATCTATTGATGTATTCCCTGAATGCTGCATCAAATCTCTCCGGAGTCAGCACTGTTTCCCGCAGCGCATGCAACATTATGGAGGGTTTCATATAAGCTGCTACCCCCAGGTTTTCCTGCTGTATCACATCAGGTGTGTTAAATAATCCATCCATCTTATCTCCAAATGTATATTTAATCATAAATGAAGAAGTGGGGTCGTCAAAAAAGCTCTGTTGTTTAAATTCTCCTTTATTAAAGGCTTCCGTGGAAAGATCATTGATGAATGTATTGAATCCTTCATCCATCCAGGCATATTTCCTTTCATTAGATCCAACGATCATTGGAAACCAGGTATGCCCGAATTCATGGTCAGTTACTCCCCACAGGCCACTTCCTGTAGAAGTATAACTGCAAAACACAATACCCGGATATTCCATGCCACCTACAATTCCAGCTACATTTACCGCTGCGGGATATGGATATTCATACCACTTACCGGAATAATGTTCTATGGATCCTTTGATCATTTCTGTAGACCGCCGCCAGTCATTGCCCTTTTTATCTTTCGTGCTTTCTACGGGATAGGCACTCATGGCCATGGATTTTTTCCCGCTGGGTAAGTTGATCCTGGCCGCATCCAGAATAAAGGCCTTTGAAGCACCCCAGGCTACATCCCTGGTATTTTGAATTTTAAATTTCCAGGTATGGCTCCCTTTTTTGGACTGGGAATTATTGTCCCTGATATCTTTTTCGCCTTTTATCACCACTGTCTTATCACTGCCCTTTGCTTCATTATATTTTTTTAGTTGATCTGAAGTAAAACATTCCTGTGGGTTAAGCAATTCTCCGGAGCCAACCACAATTAAGTCTGAAGGAGCGGTAACAGTATAAGCTATGTCGCCATATTCAAGATAAAACTCACCAGCTCCCAGGTAAGGCAAAACATTCCAGCCTTGTATATCATCATAAACACAAAGTCGGGGAAACCATTGCGCTATTTCATATACCCATCCATTTTTAGTGCTTAATCTTCCCATCCGGTCAGTACCATATTGCGGCACCTCAAATTGAAATTGAATAGAAATCTTAACCTGGTCACCAGTTGCTTTCAAAGCATCCTGCAACCAAATCTGCATCCGGGTATCGGTAATAGTATATTTTGCCGGGTAAGATTTCCCCTTGTATTCGGCGGAAACCGATTGGATATTATATCCTTCTGTAAAAGCCCCGTTTGCCCAGCGGCCGCCAGCCTCTGTAGTGGTGGCCGATCCCCTGGATTCTTTTTTATAAATGTTTTGATCTAACTGTAACCACAGAAATTTCAGGTTATCCGGGCTATTATTGGTATAATTAATAACTACATCGCCTTTGATGTTATGTTTTTCAGTATCTAGTGTGGAATTAATTGTATAGTCTGCCCGGTTTTGCCAGTATTTAGGTCCCGGTTCTCCGCTTGCACTTCTAAAATCGTTACCGGGGTAAGGATAAAATTGAGGATTAAAGGCCTCTTTAGCGTCAAATTTGGTTTGGCCAAAAGAAATGATCAGCGTAAGGGCACATACTCCGGTGAAAAAAAACTTCTTCATACTAAAAAAGATTTGATAAAACGAATCCGGAAAGTTAAAGGAAATGGGCGCATACTGGTTACCGCCTATGTGATATTTGTGAATATTTATAGAAATCTATGGCAAGAAGAAAAATGGTAAAAGCCCTTTTAGAATTGAGGAATTCCTTCCTTAAAGCCGAAAGCCGTTGATCCTATGTGGAAATTCAAAATTTCTTTCGTTTCATGGAAATAATGATTCGGCAATAGCTACTGTTTCTGGCTTGCCTACATCAACTAATTTATCACCCGAATGGTCATAACCTAAAATGACATTCTGCCTGGCTGCTTCAAGATAAACGCCGGTGAGTGAAAATTTACCGGTATCAGGCATCTTCTTAAAAATATCGTATTCAAAAACAACCACGCAACTGTAAGCCTTTGTTACCAGGTATGGGTGATCTAAGGAAATTAGCTTTTCTCCTGTAGCATTATTGATCCACCCGCAAAGGCGGTTGTTTTTATCAAACAAAAAATTACGGGATGTTTTTCTGTTCGTTACTGCAAAAGATACCAGCGGTGTATTTTCTTCATGAAAAGCGATTAATTTATTCAGATCCAGATTAGTTAAAATATCCACATTGCAGGTAATAAATTTTTCACCTGGTGTAAACCATTTTTTTGCAAACTGAAGCCCGCCTCCTGTTTCTAAAACCTGGCTGGTTTCATCACTGATCATTATATTACTTCCCCATCCTTTATTATTTGTAATAGCCTCTGTTATTTGATCCGCAAAATGGTGAACATTGACGACCACATCCTTTATTCCAAATTGTTGCAGGTATTCAACATTGCGTTGCAATAAAGATTTCCCGTTTACCAATGCAAGAGCTTTTGGGTGGGTATCGGTCCATGGTTTGAAGCGGGTGCCCAATCCGGCAGAGAAGATCATTGCTTTCATATTGACTGACCTGGATGAAGGTCTCCTTTGTTTTTAAATAAATAGTAAGAAGTGTTGGATGAAAAGCGGATAATAAATGATATTTACTCCAAACATGTTTTAATATGAGGTCCCCGTTATTGGCGGGCCGGAACGTTGATCCAGTTTTTTTCATCCTGTATCATATGTTTCAATTCGATCTTCACTTTAAACTTATTTTTTAAATGCCTCGCCAGCGCATCAGCTGCATATACGCTGCGATGCTGGCCTCCTGTACATCCAAAACTGATAGACAGGCTTTCAAAATCTCTTTTAATATAATCTTCAACCGATATATCTACAATATCAAAAGTGCTGTTCAAAAACTCTGTCATTTTAGTCTGCTGCTCCAGGAAATCTTTCACTTCTTTATCCCTGCCGGTTTTGGTTTTCATGCTTTCAACCCTGCCCGGATTTAGTATGCCCCGGCAATCAAATACAAAGCCGCCACCATTCGCACTATCATCCGCAGGTATCCCATTACGATAGGAAAAACTTTTTATTTTAACTACCAGGGGTGTTTCCTCCGTTGCATGTATGGGAGTAAATTGATGAATAATTTCATCTGCAACACATAAATCCAATACTTTATTAAATTCCGGTAATACAATACTCAGGCTTTGATTATGGAAAAAATCTTTCAGGTTTTTTAATGCCAGTGGAATGCTGGTAAGAAACTGCGCCTTCCTTTCAAAAAGTCCCCTGAAACCATAAGCCCCTAAAACCTGTAATAAACGAATAAGAACATACCCATTATACTGGCTGCGAAAAATTGTTTTATTAAGTGTAGACGGGATCAGGTTTTTGAAAGCCTCCATATAATCAGAAAGTAATTTTTCTTTCCATTCAGTTGGAAGGTTGGCTCTTGCCTGCCAGATCATGCTTGCAACATCGTATTGGGGAGCACCTTTCATGCCTCCCTGGTAATCGATAAAGTGAACACTGTTGTCTTCCTGCACCATGATATTCCTGCTTTGAAAATCACGGAACATAAAATATTTATATTCTGTATGCGTCAAATAGTTACTTAATGCATCAAAATCATCAAGCAGCTTTTGTTTATCATAGGGCTTTCGCAGGGCATCCAGGAAATAGTATTTAAAATATAAAAGGTCAGCCATAATAGCCTGCTTGCCAAATTCTGCGTTCGTAAGACATTTGTCATAATCCAGGTTTTCATCTCCCAATACCTGCAACCTGGCCAGCGATTGGAGGCTTGTTTTAAAAAGATCGTATACGGCAGGAGTGAAACCACCGGTTTCCAGTTTGTTCAACAAGGAAGTGGTTCCAAAATCTTCCTGCAGGTAATATTCTTTGTCATCACTAATGGCAAGGATCTTGGGTACGGCCAGTTGTTTTTGATAAAAATTTTGGGAGAAATAAATAAAAGATTCATTTTCTTTTATATTGGCGCCATAGGTTCCGATCACTGCACTGTGGTTATCATAAATCCGAAAATAACGGCGTTCGCTTCCTGATGGTGGCAGAACATCAATAGAGACTGGTTCCTCGCCTTTCCATTTTATAAATAGCTCACGGATTGCCTTTGTAATATTCTGCATCCGACAAATTTAGGGAGTTCGCTCATGATAAACCATATGACAACAAAAACGAAAATGAGTTTATATCTGATCAGGGTTTCCTGATTCGAACCAGCAAAAGCCAAATCAACTTTCATAACTAACAGCCATTAGCTTTTTACCTCTAAATTTGCTCAGACTAATGCTGGAAGTATAATGAATGACACACCCTCTACCAAAGTCAGGATCGTAACGGCCGCTTCTTTATTTGATGGGCATGATGCGGCTATAAATATTATGCGCCGGATTATGCAAAGCAAAGGGGCGGAGATCATCCACCTTGGGCATAATCGGTCTGTAAAGGAAATAGTAGAAACGGCGATTGAAGAAGATGTTCATGGCATCGCCATAACCAGCTACCAGGGCGGCCATGTAGAGTTTTTTAAATATATGAAAGACCTGCTGGATGAAAATGGTTGCGGGCACATCAAAATATTTGGAGGCGGTGGGGGTACTATATTGCCTGATGAAATTGAAGACCTGCACCAATATGGGATTACTAAAATATATAGTCCGGATGACGGGCGCAGGATGGGCCTGGAGGGAATGATAGAGGAGGTGATAGCAAAATGCAGCCCCGGATCCATTGAAGATGGAACGATTGAAAATATTGGATGGAATGGCAAACTGCCTTTAGGCGAGGTAAAGGATGTACGCCGGGTGGCCAGGATAATAACATTGGCAGAAAACGGAAAGGAGTATGCTGAAGAACTCCGGGAATTTAGTTCGCTTGAAGGGTCTTCAGCAACAGAAATACAAAACAAAAAGGTAACGCCGGTATTGGGAATTACCGGTACCGGTGGCGCAGGAAAATCTTCGGTGACTGATGAAATAGTCCGCCGCTTTCTTCAAAATTTTTCTGAAAAAACTATCGCTGTAATTTCCGTTGACCCATCTAAAAAAAAGACAGGTGGGGCATTACTTGGTGATAGAATCAGGATGAATTCAATTTCTCATCCCCGGGCATATATGCGCAGCCTGGCCACAAGAGAAGATAATACGGCGCTTAGTCATTTTGTACAAGATGCAATTGATATTTGTAAGGAAGCAGGCTTTGATTTTATTATTCTGGAAAGTGCCGGCGTGGGACAAAGTGATGCTTCAATTTTGGACTATTGTGATATAAGCATGTATGTGATGACCCCGGAATATGGTGCGGCATCGCAATTGGAGAAGATCAACATGCTTGATTATGCTGACCTGGTATGTATCAACAAGTTTGATAAAGCAGGTGCATTGGACGCACTGGCCGATGTAAAAAAACAATATAAGCGCAATCACGGTTTGTGGACAGCTCAGGATGAAGAGTTGCCTGTAATTGGAACTATGGCAAGTAAATTCAATGATGAGGGGGTGAATCATTTGTTTGAATGGTTGCTGAAAAAAGTGGAGGCAAAAACAAATGTCGTTTTCGGAACCTGTCTTTTTACTGCAACAGCAAAAGTTTCACAAGCTATTATTCCTTCTAACCGAACCCGGTATTTAAGTGAGATAAGCGAGACCAACAGAAATTATGATCAGTTGGTTAATGAGCAGGCCGCCATAGCTACTACGCTTTATCAACTCCAGGGATCTTTAGAAATTTTAAAAAAACAGAATTCAAATGTCTCAGAGCACAATAATAGTTTATCCGAAGCTTTGCAAAAACAAATTGACTTTTATACAGAACAACTTAATCCTGTCAGTCGAAAATTAGTAACCAATTGGGAGCAAAAAGTAAACCAATATCAAAAAGATTTTTATGAATATACCGTCAGGGATAAGGTGATTAAGCAACCTATGACAACCATCAGCCTGAGTGGAACGAGGATTCCCAAAGTTGCCTTGCCGAAATTTAAAGATTGGGGAGATATATTAATGTGGGAAGCACAGGAGAATGTTCCCGGGCATTTTCCTTTTACTGCGGGAGTATTTCCATTAAAAAGAGAAGGAGAAGATCCCACCCGGATGTTTGCCGGTGAAGGTGGGCCCGAAAGAACCAATCGCCGGTTCCATTATGTATCTTTTGGTCAACCAGCTATCCGCTTATCTACAGCATTTGACAGTGTTACCCTGTATGGTGAAGATCCGGATCATCGCCCGGATATATTTGGTAAAGTAGGCAATAGCGGGGTTAGTATTGCAACAGTAGATGATGCAAAAAAATTGTATAGTGGTTTCGACCTGTGCGATGCGAAAACATCGGTAAGCATGACTATTAACGGACCGGCGCCTATGGTGCTGGCCTTTTTTTTAAATGCGGCTATCGATCAGCAATGTGAAAAATATATACTTGAGAAAAATTTGGGTGAAGAGATAAATAAAATTATTGAGGCAGGAAATAATAGTGATGAATGGCCCGGATATATCGGGGCCAATGGTAAACCCATTCCCATTAAAGAACTTCCAGCCTTATCAGATTATGACAAGAATACAATTCCTTCCGGCGATGGAGATTTGGAAGGACAATTGCCGATTGGTAACAACGGGTTGGGCCTGCATTTGCTTGGCTTGTCGGGTTCTGATGTATTACCCGCAGGTATCTATGAAGAAATAAAAGAAAGAGCATTATCGCAAGTGAGAGGCACTGTGCAGGCAGACATATTAAAAGAAGATCAGGCGCAGAACACCTGTATTTTTTCAACAGAATTTGCTTTGAAATTGATGGGTGATGTACAGGAATATTTTATAGAACAAAAAATCAGGAACTTTTATAGTGTCAGCATCAGTGGTTATCATATAGCCGAGGCAGGAGCTAATCCCATTACACAATTAGCATTTACCCTGGCAAACGGATTTACTTTTGTGGAATATTACCTCAGCAGGGGAATGAATATTGATGACTTTGCTCCGAATCTTTCCTTCTTTTTCAGCAATGGTATGGATCCCGAATATAGTGTGATTGGGCGGGTGGCCAGGCGTATCTGGGCCAAGGCAATGAAGTATAAATATAAAGCCAACAAACGCAGCCAGATGTTGAAATATCATATTCAAACATCAGGTAGAAGCCTGCATGCCCAGGAAATTGATTTCAATGATATCCGGACTTCGCTGCAAGCACTTTATGCCATTTATGATAATTGCAATAGCCTTCATACAAATGCCTATGATGAGGCTATCACCACTCCCACAGAGGAGAGTGTTCGCCGGGCCATGGCTATCCAACTAATTATAAACAGGGAATTGGGAACAGCAAAAAATGAAAACCCAAACCAGGGTTCATTTTTAATTGAAGAACTTACGGAGTTAGTGGAGGAAGCGGTTTTAACGGAATTTGATCGGCTTACGGAAAGAGGAGGAGTTTTAGGTGCGATGGAAAGAATGTATCAGCGTAATAAAATACAGGAAGAAAGTTTATACTACGAGCATCAGAAACATACAGGTGAGTTGCCACTTATCGGTGTTAATACATTCTTGAATAAAAAAGGCAGTCCCACCATTTTGCCGGGGGAAGTGATACGAAGTACAACAACAGAAAAAGAACGGCAGATTCAATCATTGCATGCTTTCTGGAAAAGGAACGAATCGAAAAGTAAAAATGAGTTGGAAAAATTAAAGGAAGTGGCTATCAACAATGGTAATCTTTTTGCTCAACTAATGGAAACAGTCAAATATTGTTCTCTTGGACAAATAACTCATGCTTTGTACGAGGTAGGCGGACAATATAGGAGAAATATGTAATTGAATGGAAGCCAGGTTTTCAATATATGAGAATCCTGAATTAGAATCGGAAGTAAAGATTTTATCATTTTAGTTGCTACCTATGATGCTTAACATTATCAAACCCAGGTATGGCCCGTATAAAAGTTGACCTTCACGCTATCTATAATAATAGTGCCGCTATTGACAAAGCGCTTCAGCAAGCCTTTAATGATGCAATTGATAAAAAAATAAGGGAAGTGGAAATTATACCCGGTAAGGGGAGTGGTCAATTGCGAAAAAAAGTGGAACGATTTTTACAACAACCCCATATAAAAAAGCAATACCATCGTATAGAAAACGATAGTAAAAACTTTGGAAGGTTATTTGTTTACTTTAAGTTTTGATGTAAGATGGGATTGAATCAAATGGTTTTCAGAACCGCGTTGCCGGGCATCCTACTTTCTTTTGTCTTCCTCCTCCCGGTAATCCCGCTATTTGTTTATACTTATCAAAAAAATACCGCACCGTATACGTGAGGGCCACATAATAATAGCCATCTTTATTTTTTGGATTGCCACGCATTATCGTACTGGCCGGATAAGGCCCGGCACCCACCTCATCACCACGGTAAGCAAGATCAACAGCTGCTTGCCCCTTTGCAGTTCGCAACCTGCTTTCATCTGTATAATTTCCGCTTACATCATCCAGGTGATCAGTAAAGGTTTTGCGAAAGCCCAACTCAATACCAAGGCGCATATCTTCATTCAGCGAATATTCTGCTCCCAAACCAAACGGGATATGCATTTGCCATAGCTTGTATTCTTTTATACCCGGCATAAAACCCTGCCCTTCTGTACTTAAAGGCTTCAAAAAAGTTTTGGACCCGCTTGCATCATTTGTATAGGGATTAAAATGGTATAGACCAAAACCTGCAAAAACATAGGGAGTCCACCACCGGTCGTTAAGACTAAAAAAACTATACTGGCCGGTTAATTCCCAATCAAAAATTTTTGATTTGAAATTGAGATTGCGCTGTTGCATGGAAGCAGTACCTTTTTTGTCATTGGCCTGCAAACCGGTTAGCGAGATATAACTCCTTACCATTACATTTTCACTAAGATCATACCTGGCCCCCAGGGAAAATAACATTTTTGCCTGTGATAATGATACTGATTTGGCCTTCAGGTCGCCTTTGTAATTGGCCAGGCCAATCCGACCAGAAAAATGGAAATTTTGAGCAAAAGAAAAAACAGGTAAAATATAAAAAAGAA
This sequence comes from Chitinophagaceae bacterium, assembly GCA_041743125.1. Lineage (GTDB taxonomy): Bacteria > Bacteroidota > Bacteroidia > Chitinophagales > Chitinophagaceae > Terrimonas_B. Next base: position 6,126 of record JBGTNK010000189.1, on the reverse strand, counting down.
GCAGTAGGTTTTTCATAATGTTGAATAGGTCTTTAAACTAATACTACATAAAACGGTTTTAAACTGCTTTTATTTTCCCGCTGTTAATTCTCCGACAACAGGTTGATGGACGGGGTGTCATTAGATTTCAGTAAATTACACGTAGACCTTTTAACAAGCCGTGCTTCATTATCCAATTGTTTTTTTATGAAGCGAATTTTACCATATTGTCTCTTCACCTTTTTGCTTCCTTTTTTAGTTCCTGCGCAAAAAGTCATTTCCATCAAAATTGACGGGACGATCAATCCTGCTACGGCGAGCTTTATACATGATGGTATTGAAAAAGCAAAAAAGGAAAAGGCAACAGGTCTGCTTATTCACCTGAATACGCCGGGTGGGTTATTAAAATCTACCCGGGTTATCGTCAGTGATATGCTGGATTCTCCGGTGCCGGTTATAGTGTATGTTTCTCCAGGCGGTGCTCATGCAGGGTCTGCAGGTGTATTCATTACGCTGGCTGCTCATATAGCAGCAATGGCGCCCGGAACTAATATTGGCGCAGCTCATCCTGTGAATTTACAAGCTGCAATGGACAGCACTATGAATGAAAAGGCAACTAATGATGCGGCAGCATTTATCCGGGCTATCGCTGAAAAAAGAAACCGCAACCTGCAGTGGGCGGAAAATGCAGTTAGAAGAAGTTATTCCTATTCTGAATCAGAAGCCCTTCGGGATTCTGTTATTGACCTCATCGCAAAAAATGAACAGGAATTACTGGAGAGCATTGACGGAAAGGAATTGGAAACAGGAAGTGGTACCGCCATTCTCAGGACAAAAAATGCCAGTATAGAAGTTTATGAAATGAGCTTTTCTGATAAAATGCTTGATCTTATCAGTGACCCCAATATCGCTTATATCTTATTATTGCTCGGCATGTATGGTCTCATGTTTGAGCTGTATAGTCCGGGGGCTATTCTACCCGGAATTGTTGGTGTTATTAGTCTTATTCTGGCTTTTTATTCCATGCATTCCCTGCCCGTCAATTATGCTGGTCTTGCCTTAATCATCTTTGGTGTCATTCTTTTTTTGCTTGAAATAAAGATCGTAAGCCATGGTATGCTGGCCATAGGTGGCGTTATTTCGTTATTACTTGGATCTATGATGCTCATCAGGTCCGGCTCTTCCTTAGAAGTAGTAAAAATTTCCCGAACAGTGATCTTTGCTGCAACTGCAGTTTCGGCATTATTCTTCTTATTTGTTGTTGGATTGGGTATGAGAGCTCAGCGATCGAAGGTGGTAACTGGTGCAGAGGCAATGATTGGTGACATCGGGGAAGTATTGGATCAACTTGATCCCTCAGGAACAATAAAAGTACAAGGTGAGATCTGGAATGCAGAATCATTAAGCGGGTCAATTAGCAATGGTGAAAAAGTGCGGGTAAAAGAAATGAAGAATTTGAAATTATATGTAGAACCAATTAACAGTTAAAATTAAATATTATGGAAAATCTTCCCGTAGGACTGATTGCAATTGTTCTTTTCATTCTAATTATCCTGGCGAATGCAATACGCATATTAAGAGAATATGAACGCGGAGTAATTTTCCGCTTAGGACGGTTAATAGGTGGAGGTGGGGTAAAAGGACCGGGCCTCATATTGCTGATACCGGTAATCGATAAAATGGTAAAAGTGAGCCTGCGCACAATTGTATTGGATGTGCCTCCGCAGGACGTGATCACTCAGGATAATGTTTCCATAAAAGTAAATGCGGTTGTTTATTTCCGTGTTATTGAGCCGCAAAAAGCCATTGTACAGGTTGAAAATTTCCTCTCTGCAACTTCGCAGATATCACAAACCACATTACGAAGTGTACTGGGTCAATCCGAACTGGATGACCTGCTTTCCCAAAGGGAAAAAATAAATCATAAGCTGCAACAGATCATTGATACTAACACTGAACCATGGGGTATAAAAGTTACTAATGTGGAAGTAAAGCAAATAGATTTACCCCAGGAAATGCAAAGAGCTATGGCCAAGCAAGCAGAAGCAGAGCGGGAGCGCAGGTCCAAAGTAATTGCTGCAGAAGGAGAATTCCAGGCTTCACAACGACTGGCTGACGCGGCAAAGATACTGTCCGATCAACCCAGCGCATTAACCTTGCGGTACCTCCAGACTTTAACAGAAATTGCCTCAGAAAATAATTCAACCACTATTTTCCCTATTCCTATAGATCTGTTGAAACCTTTTTTGAAGGCGGGAGAAGATAAATAATGGGAGAAGCAACAAAAGGAATTACAAATACAATTTTATCTTATCGGTGCATTTTATTTCTGATCCGGAGTAACTCAGCTGGAGAAACAAAGTTGATTAGGTGTTCCGGCAGATTCAATTCTTCAAGTGTAAGAGAAAATTTATTGTTTGCCAATCCCCAGATGCTGTCACAATTATTGCCATCCCACAAATTATTTTTCTCATTGTCCCCATTTAATCCCCTCGTAAAATTGATATTATTTTTTTCAATTGTAATTTCTGAACATGGTGAGCCTGATTGTTCCCAGGCATAAATGCCCACATTGGTAAAATTTTGCAACCGGCCGAATATTTTGTTATTACGGATAATAATATGATGGCCGCCTGCGGCTGCTATTCCATATTGCCCCGGGTCAACCAAAATATTATTTTCAACAGTTATATACTCCCCATCATTATCTCCGGTCATTATTCCCCCGCCGGAAGGTGATGGTCCACCACCCCTGAAAATATTGTTGCGTATCAATATGGGACTTTCTGCTGTTCCCCGTGATTTGTATATGCTGATCAGGTCTTCCGGATCAGATTCGCCTGGCCAGCTTTCTCCAATATTATTCTCAATTATATTACCAGCGCCGGTGCAGGTATCAAATTGAATATATTGCCCCCTGGGTGTCGGCCCTTTTGTATTGACAAACTGGTTATTACTGATAACGATATCTCCGGTTGTTTTGTAAGCGTATATCCCGTTTTTATTATTGGCAAACAGGTTATGGTCAATGGTTATTTTACTGCCGCCCGATATACTTATTGCTTCTAAAAAACTATCCCCGAAAAAACAATTGCGGATGACGATATTCCTGCAATTATTAAAAACCAGGTTATTCCCCGCTTCGCTGGTAAACTGTAAATTTTCGATGAGTAAATGGGAGATATTATTATATACTGTAGGAGTTCCTTTAGGTAATGAAAGGTAGGACACTTTAGTATTCGAAGACAAGGGCACAAGCAAAGTATCCTTTTCAAATTCTTTAAACGGTCTTATTTCTTCAATCCTCTCCTTGTGATTAAAAGTATCTGTTTTGATTATTAAAACATGTGTATCCTTGTTTTCATTAACCGTTATATGAATGCCATCCATTAATTCTGGATTATCCTCCGAAGAACTTTCGCTTTGCACGGAATTTTCTCCGCAGGAAATGATACAATGGGTGAGGAAAAGTATTGCCAGGTATTTCATAAAATTTATATCCAGGGTAAAAAATAATTTAAAGGAATTTATTGCAATTGTCTCACCAAAGGAAATAAATGGACATTCTGTTTTGTAAAATTAATTTCTGCAAGATCAAATATTTTGTGCTTTGATTTCATTTAACAATTCAAACAATCTTTTTTCCAAATGGCATTAAGGAAATTTCAATCAGTTTAAAATGCTGCCTGCCCCAGGGGATTCCTATTATGGTGATGGACAAAAGTATCCCCATTACCAAATGAACTAAAGCAGTATAAACACCTCCGGAAATAAGCCAGATAATATTGAATAAGATCGAAAGGCAACCGGTTTCATTACTATCACTGATCACACTTTTTCCAAAAGGCCATAGAACCAGCGATGTTATTTTGAAACATTGCAATCCCCATGGAATGCCAATAATTGTCAGGCACAAAATAATCCCTCCAAATAAATAACCAAGTGCCGATAGAAAGCCTCCGAAAATCAACCAGACCAGGTTTCCAAAAATATTCATGTTTTAAAAATAGGGAATGTTAAATAACTGGTTTGTATAACTAAGCACCAGGGAAACAAGGAAATTACATCAATTACTATTACCAGCACGTTCCATTTCTTCGCTTGCCTGGTTAGAACGTTTAGGCATTGCATTAAAAGATTTACCGAAGCGATATGTAAAGCCGATAGTGACTACCCGGCTATCTCGTTTAATTATAAAATATTCATCAGATTGTTTGAATTGGGTGAGTCCTTCCATTGCCTGTGTATAAAATATATCCCGGAAACTGAGGCGAATTGTTCCTTTATTTTTCAAAACCTGCCGGGAAACTCCGGCACCAACCTGGCCTGTTGGTTCAAGTATTTCCTGTATATCATTTTGATTTTTTGTTATGTAAAAACCAGTGAGTTCTGCTGTCCAGTCTTTTTTAAAATTAAACTGGTTGTTCATATTAAAATTGAACTGCGTAATGGCAGCCGTATAATCTGTCCATAGAATACCTTCAATTTTTTTTTGATTCATTGTTGCCTGTGCCGAGAATACCCACCAGGGTGTGGGAGAAATGTTGGCGCTTAAGGAGACATTAATATTACGCATCCTGTCAAAGTTTCCTTCCGTATAGATCACTGTACCGTCACTGCGGGAAAGAAATAATTGTGAAAAATAATCCTGGGTTATACTATATCCAATACTGGTAATGAAAATGTTTTTAAAGCTGTACGATAATTCCGTGTTCCAGGTATATTGCGGCCTGATCAAAGAATTGCCTTGCTGGTACGTGTATTTATTGATGATAAATAAAAAGGGATTAAGCTTTTGAAAAGCGGGTCTGTCGATGCGCCTGCCTGCTGTCAAAGTGAACTGGTGGATAGAATCTGCCTCAAATTGGAAAGAAGCAGAGGGAAAAAGACTGCCGTAATTTCTGGAAAAAGCCGTGTCCCGCTGAATGTTGTTGCCTGCCTGGTGGGCATTGTAATGTGTGTATTCAAAGCGAAGCCCACCTTCCATGGTCAGGCGGGCCGATTTTTTTTTAACAGAACTGTATATCGCTTTTATGTTTTCAGTATAGAGGAAATGATTGGTCTTGCCTTGATCTTCTTTCCACTCCATGCCGTCACGGTAAAAATAAGCCGCATTATTATCCGTAGTGATATGTGATGTTTTGAAACCAAATTCAAGTTTCATTTCTTTTGATAGTGCAGTTACATAATCCGATTTGACTGTAATAATATTTATCAGCGAAGGCAATTCTCCTTTGAAAGCTTCTTCATAACCACCCGGATTATCCAGGTTATTTTGAAAAGCCTGGTGCGTATTGATATTATAACTTAAAATATCAACATCAGCAGTTAGTTCCCTGTCTGCACTAAATGTATGGCGAATATTGAAGTTAGCCGCCTTGTTTCTCCACTTGTTTTTATTATTGTTATAGGTAAGGATCACGGAGTCAGTTATTCCTCCCGCATCTTTCCATATAGCCGTATTGTTACCCGTTCCATTCCGCGACGAACTTATGCCAGACAAGGCAATGCCGATGCTTGTTTTTTTGCTGATCAAATAATCAGCTCCTGAACGGATCGTATGGCTTCTTCCTTCGCTGGTAAACCGGGAGGGTTGATCAAGCATTGTTTCTATCGTTATACCGTCAGGTTCGTAATATCTGCGTAAAGCATAAATGTCCGCATATCCCTTGTTTGCATTCACACTATAGTTAAGAAAGAAATTCCATTTGGGGTTTCGATAATTTAACAGCAGGCTATTGTTGTTTTTATAATAGCGACCCTGCCCATAAGTTGTATTAATTCTGCCATTAAATCCTTTTTGTGTTGTCTTCCTGGTTTTAAGGTTTATGATTCCCGCATTGCCCGCAGCATCATATTGCGAGGAGGGGTTGCTTATCAATTCAATGATATCAATTTGTGATGAACTCATGGCGCTGAGCATATTGACAAGATCTGCCCCGGAAACATAGGCGGGTTTATTATCAATCATGATCAGGACGCCAGGTCGTCCCCTGAGACTGATATTGCCATTCTTGTCTATTGAAACCCCGGGTAACTTTTCCAATACTTCCAATATGGAGGTACCTGCATTAGTAATGCCCGCATCGGCATTTATAATTGTTTTGCCCGGAAGCTGTTGTATAAATGGCTTTTTAGATAATATGG
>JBGTNK010000188.1:0-2011 GCA_041743125.1 Chitinophagaceae bacterium | reverse complement strand
AAGATTATTGCCTACAGCGTCGGCCCTGGGTCCGTTGACGGGACAGCCGGCTATTTTCCAATTGTCATTAAAAATTACTTTCGGATCGGTCCAATGATCACCCAGCAGTCTTACTATCGATATATCCCTGGTCTCATCTTCTGATCGGTCGCGGTACACTACTACAGGTCCATTTGTTGTAATAGCTGCGCTAGTCTGGCAGCAATCACAAACCCGGTTATCCAATTCCCACTCCCGGGTTTTGGCATTTTGCTTATTGATCAAGGCACCGCGAATACTCATTTGCCCATGATGACCTTCATGATCCGTTCCACCTTTCTCTGCAACCGTATTTCTTCCGTCGAGCCAGGATACAAAAAATTGATCACCAAAAGGCGTTATGGAAACAAATCCATGTTCCGCTTTTTTCCCATCATCATGAAGTATTTTGGGCTGGCTCCATGTTTTGCCCTTATCAGATGAAGAAGTCAGCTTAACATCATAATTATAGGTTCCTTTTTCACTCTTCTCTAAAAAATGAGCCAGCAAATTTTGATTGCCATCCGATGCCAGCAAGGGATAATCCGCCCAATTAACAAACCAACTATTGCCGGAACTGATCTCCACGGGTTTTGACCATTGTTCTCCGGAACGAACGGAAAATTTCAGCAAACTCTGATCAGCTTTTTTCTCGATCCAGGATAAGTATACCAGGCCGTTATTGTCGCTGAATAAATAGGGTTCGGCGCTGAGTGAATCTCCTGGAAATTGTAAGCTGCGCAACTGGCTACTTTTTTCCACCCGGTTATCGCTTGATACCTGATCAGGTGCTTTTGCATTATTGTTACAGGCACTTATTAAAACAACAACGAAAATATTTCTAATAATCTTATTCATTATTACCCGCTGCTTTTTGTATTATGTTTAAATTACTTTCTTCATCCCATTTCCGGAAACCCATTTCAGAAAATACAAGGACGCCATTGGTGTCATAAATAAACGTAGTAGGCAATGCCTGTATATTTAACTCCTCTGTGTTTTCCACATGGGCATATTGAAAATTATAAGGATTATTTTTTTTGAATGCTTCTATTTCATCCACATTTTCGGGAGAGGCCAGTATAAAAATAATATTTTCATTCTTTAACCGATCCTGTGCGCTAGCAATGGAAGGCATTTCTTCCTTACAGGGTTTGCACCAGGTGGCCCAGAAATTAAGAAAAATAATTTTACCCTGGTATTGCTTCAACCGAATCGGATTATTTTCCAGGTCAGTTAAACTTATCTTTTTAATTGCAGTATCTGTATAAACAACAGCTGGCTTTTTAGTCTCCGTATTATTGCAGGCCGTCATCCCAAACCCACAGGCCAAAATAACTATATGCTTAATCAGTAGTATTCTCATTATTAATGTCCATTTCCTTTTTATAAATATATCTCCATTTACCTGCAATTAATGCCGCTCCATATGCAATCTAAATAATCGGTGGCCATATGGATCAATAACCCCACGGATACCATTCGCAACTTTGAAAACAGGAACATAATGCAATATCCCAATATAGCCGGGTAACTGTGCAATGGATGAAAACCGATACTGCAACGGCAGGCGCTGAATACCGGATTTGAAAGCAAATGATCTGCATCGACTAACATAGTAAGCAAAAATACCAGCCAGGCGATCTTCCATTTCTTCCGAAAAAATAATACAGCTACACCCAGCGGGAAAACTAAATGAAAAAAATAATGAACAATTTGCTGAGCAATTTCCATTGTTAATATAGTTGCATTATTCTATCATCATGTGTTACGGCGTATTTTAATAAGTTAATGTAATACCGGCTCCAACACCCATATCGCTGTCGTAGTGTGTTGATAAAGAAACATACTTGGTTATAATATACCGAAGGCCTGCCATATATTCTTTATCGGTGTTGCCCATCATATTGAGCCGGAGTCTGGGCGTTAAGGGAATATCCTCCCGCATTAACTGGAAACGCAATTTGGCTTTACTATCTACTCTTGCTTCTGC
>JBGTNK010000187.1:0-69244 GCA_041743125.1 Chitinophagaceae bacterium | reverse complement strand
CCTTCACCTCCGAATATGCCCGTGCCCAGCCTGCGCTGAAAATGAATACCCACACTTACTCCCTTAGCCGCACACAGGAAGGCATCTTTCTGCGCAATGATCGTTCCTCCCATTTCCATCAGGTCCATAGTAATGATCTTACCGGTATATGGCGCCGCAAAACTTACTTTCTTTTTTCCATGGCTATTATTGGTAAAGGCTGTCATAAATAAACTTTCGCCGGTAAGTATTCGTTTTCCGGCACTCACTAACTTTCCAAAAAATCCCGATGGCTGCTGGGCAGACCCATCGCCAAAAATGGTTTGCATCTGAATGCCATCATCCATCATCATCATAGCGCCACTTTCCGCAATAGCTGTTTCATGGGGATCTAATTCTATTTCCACAAATTGTAATTCTTCGCCATGTATCTTAAAATCTATTTCATGATTTGTTCTGGATCTGTAGTTCATTGAGTAATTTTTTTTTCAAAGATAATAATCGGTAATTCCAGCTTTGCTTATGAATGATTAAAAAGGGGCGAACGGCAATTAATAACCGGTGAATTCAAATACGAGCCCGCAGGCAGGAAAAAAAGAACGGGTTCCTGCCGGTGATAAAGAGAATTCTTTGATACCATTTTTCTTATCTTCCTGCACTAAAATCAACGTATGGCAGAGCAAACTCATTTCAAACCCTTTGTATCACCAGAAACAACAATGGCCGAGTTTACCCTTAAATCTGTTTTAACAGGTGCTGCCTTTGGAATTATTTTCGGCGCTTCCACTGTTTACCTGGCACTGAAAGCAGGGCTAACCGTTTCTGCCTCTATCCCCATTGCCGTGATAGCAATAACATTGGGAAGAAAGTTTTTAAAGACAACGATCCTGGAAAATAATATCATTCAAACAACGGGATCTGCGGGCGAAAGCATTGCGGCCGGTGTTGTATTTACTCTTCCTGGTTTTTTATTTTTAAGTGATCCTGCAAGCGCTAATTTTTTCAATTACTTTACCATACTTATACTCGCCATCTTTGGCGGCATTTTGGGAACCCTGATGATGATCCCTTTAAGGCGTTCATTGATTGTAAAAGAACACGGTGTATTGCCTTATCCCGAAGGAACAGCATGTGCTTCCGTATTAAAGGCCGGAGAAAGAGGAGGTGATTTTGCCAAAACGGCTTTTATGGGCCTTGGGTTTGCTTTTGCCTATGCCGTATTGCAAAAAATATTTCATGTCATAAAAGAAGTGCCTGATTTTGCCACCAGCCAGGCAAATAAAATATTTCCGTCCGCCCGTGTAAGCGGAGAAATCACCCCGGAATATATGGGCGTCGGTTATATCATTGGTGCCAGGATTGCAGGTGTATTAGTTGCCGGTGGTGTTTTAAGTTGGTTTGTTCTGATACCCTTACTGGCAAGTCTTATAGATGCCAGGATAATAGCAGAACAACTTGCAAAACTTGGTTACCTCGCAGACATTACTAAACCCGGTGGATCTTTTGGATGGGATCCGGCCACTCAGAATTTTACAAGTTGGTCTGATGCTTTGTACAGGGCCTATATCCGCCAGATAGGGGCGGGTGCGGTAGCTGCAGGAGGATTTATTACATTAATTAAAACAATACCAACCATCATTTCTTCCTTTAAAGGCAGTATCGGATCTATTAAGGAAAGTGGTGTAGATGGAGTAAATGAAGAAAAAGTACCCCGAACTGAAAGAGATCTGTCGATTAAAGTAGTAGGTATCGGAAGTCTAGGATTATTATTGGTGATAGCGTTGTTACCTAATTCGCTAATTCCCGGGACAAATATTGGCAGCAAGTTATTGCTTGGATTACTCGTAATTATTTTCGGAGCCTTCTTTGTAACGGTGGCTTCACGAATAGTTGGATTGATCGGTTCCTCCAACAGCCCCATCAGCGGAATGACCATTGCAACTTTGATGGGTACCTGCCTGATTTTTATTATGGTAAAATGGACGGGGCATGTATATGAACCGATGGCATTGGTGGTAGGTGGCATGATCTGCATAGCAGCCGCCAATGCCGGCGCCACATCCCAGGATCTGAAAACCGGTTATTTAGTGGGCGCCACTCCAAAGTATCAACAAATTTCATTGTTTGTGGGTGCCATTGTTTCATCACTGGCCATTGGTGCTACTATTAAAATATTGGACCAGCCTACAGCTGAAATGGCGGCACAAGGTATACAGCATGCAATAGGCACTGACAAATTTCCCGCTCCGCAGGGCACATTAATGGCTACGCTGATCAAAGGAATTTTATCTTTCAACCTGGACTGGCAGTTTGTTCTGGTCGGCGTTTTTATCGCCATTGTTGTGGAACTCTGTGGCATAAAAGCATTGAGTTTTGCAATCGGTATTTACTTACCTCTTAGCACTACTTTGCCCATATTTATTGGCGGGGCTATCCGTGGAATAGTAGAATGGAGAAATAAAAAGAAGAATATTCATGTAGCTCCCGAAGAGGAAGACCTGGGTAAAGGAAATTTGTTTGCAACAGGGCTGGTAGCCGGCGGCGCCCTGGCCGGCGTAATTGTTGCTTTTCTTTTTGCCAGCGACAAGGTGAGTGCGGCTCTTGCAAATGTAAATGCGGAACATGGACTTACTTCCTTGTTGGGAACTGAAGGATATAAATGGCTGGGAGTGGCATTCTTTACCTTCATGGGAATTGTACTTTATCGTATTGCGGTCAATTCAAATAAAAAATAATGGTAAAGAAATGTTTATAAAAAAGAACGGTCCCGCCCATCAGCGAGACCGTTTTGGTTTGAGGGTATGGATTAATGTGACCTAGATAAAATTCATCAGGTCATATTGCTTTCCGAGTATTTCTGAAGCATCAGCCTCAAGCCATTTTTTCAGTATAGTGGCGTATACGTTTTTAAAATCTACTTTGTATTTAAGATCGCCATCCTGCAAATCAACCAGGTCGGGCATCTCATTGATCAATCCTTTTTGTTTCAGGCCACCGCTTATTAGGAACATATTATTGGCCGTGCCATGATCAGTGCCACCACTTGCATTCTGCGATACCCGCCTTCCAAATTCAGAAAAAGAGAAAAGTAAAACATCATCAAATCGATTATTCGCCTTCAGATCTTTTACAAAAGATTTCACAGCCTCATTCATACCCGTAAACAGACGCAGTTGCTGGGCTCCCTGGTTAATATGCGTATCAAAACTTCCCAACGAAACATAATACACTTTTGTGTTGATCTCAGAAAATATGAGGGATGCAATTGTTTTAAGGCTATTACCCAACTCCGTCTTTGGATAGTCTGCCGATGTGGGATGAAGCCGGCTTTGTTTAAAAATATAATCAGCAGAAGAAAGAGTTTGTGCCAGCGTTTTATATAAATAATCTACCGCCTGTTCACCAGTTTGGCCACTCCGGTTTTTCAAAACATCACGAAAAAACCTTTCATTAGCTGTACCATATAATCTTTTAGGATCTTTTACAGCCATGCCATTGATGAAGTTTCCTTTTAGAGAAAGACTTAATACATCATCCATTTCAATGGCCTGGGTAGGTTTATCACATCCGTTGCACTGCGCATCCAGGTACCTGCCTATCCAACCTGAATTCAAATATTCTGTGCTCTGGCTGGCCGTTTGCCAGATATCCATACTCCGGAAATGAGAACGGTCAGGATTGGGATAACCCACACTATTGATTATACCCAGGCTTCCATCATCATATAATTCTTTAAAAGCAGAAAGAGCAGGATGAAGCCCGGCTTCAGAGGTAAGGGATAATGATTTGGATCTTTCAATTCCCAATACCGGCCTCGTTTTGTAATACAACTCATTTCTTACAGGTATAACCGTGTTTAGCCCGTCATTCCCCCCGCTTAATTGTAACACTACGATTACTTTATTTCCCGATGGCACCATGTTCCTTGTTTCAAAAGCTTTCAGAAATTTGGGTAGCATCAGGGATGCTGTTGCCAATGAACCTGCTTGAATAAACTGCTTACGCTTTAAAAACATTTTTATAGAATTGAAATAAGAATAATACTTGACTGATTTAACCTAACGTATAAATTTTTATTTAACACAGTTGATATTCGGGCGTACTCATTAATTGTATAGTGGCCGACCTTATAAAATGATTTCTGTCAGCTTCATTTATATACTGTTTTATTACTGATGAATCAACAGCAGACCGGGTTTGTAATAAAACGGATGCCATTGCATTTATCAAATTCTCCCTTTTGGTGTTTTCAAATAAAAGTTCATAGGGCTTCCAATCCACTTTAGCGTCAATAGCGATTCTGCCTTTCCCCATTTTGCTATTCCTCATATTATTTTCAAAAGAAGATGCGCCATTTTTAAATCCCATCATTTGGTCATCATCATCTTTAGGAGCAATGTTCATTTCATCCACATCGTTTAAAAAGCCGGGTATGCGCATACGAACCAGGAGGGTGCTGCTGTCTATCCAAGTTTTACCTCCCGGCCATCCCGCAACATTGGGAGGATAAAAAAGGACCTGTCCTAAAATTCGTTGAAGTACGATCAGTGCCTCTTCATTACTGATCCACATAGGAAGCATTCTTTGTATTCCAGCAATTAGTTCAACGGGTGATTTTATTTTGGTACCGATATTTTTTTCATCGTAAAACCAATCGTTGATAAAAATATCTTCAGCTAATTTGCCTATATCGTAGTTGCTTTTAAAAAATCTTTCGGCCATCCACTCTACTATTTCCTCATCCACCCGCTCGTTAACAAAAAATTGATACATTTTTTTTGCTATGTGCCGGGCTGTTTGCCTTTGCCCCAGCAAAATTTCAAGCACACCATTGCCATCAAAATGGCCGGTGTGTTCCAAAATCGTCTTCTTCTCATAATCATGCTGTCCCTTTCTGAAAACAAAATCTCCCTTAGCATTCGACCCCCATCCAGTAAATGCCCTGGCTGCTTCTTTTATGTCCCGTTCAGTATAATGACCTCTTCCCAATGTAAACAACTCCATAACTTCTCTGGCAAAATTCTCATTGGGATGTCCTTTCCTGTTTTGTTGATTGTTTAGAAAATTAAGCATGGCGGCCGACATGGAAACCTCTTTGAGCAGGGTGCCAAAATTACCCAGGGCATTGCGCCTGATAACATCCAACAGGTGTTGTTGGTAAAAAACATTCAGGTTACGACAGGCAAAATGACCATGCCAGAACAAAGACATCTTTTCCCTGAGTTGGGCCTTGCTATTCACCATTTCCCTGAGCCAGTACAAATTCAGATTTCTGACTCCCTGCCTGCTTTTTTGTTGACGAATTTTTTTTTCCTCCGGTGACTCTTTTTTTTGCATTCGTCCCGCCTCGTCCAGGCCCATCATTAATCCCTGGAGATAACTATCTGCAACATTGATATATGCTGGCTTTTGGGCTGAAGCCTTTGCCAGCGCTTTGAAAATTAATTTAGAATTAAGGCCTTCCAGGTTATTTAATTGCTCAACACCCGGACCAAACCCTGCCCGCCATAAAAGATGCTGATTTTTAAAGGAATTTGTCATTGAAATTTCTCTTGCTGGATAGGATTGAATAAAACCAATAAGGTTTAATAACTAAAATATCCTTCTTCCTTGAAATGGTGGTCCGGGTAAAAAAAATTTGCAAACAAACGGTTGTCCAATTAAAAAATTAACATAAATTTATTAGCCCCTTATTTTATCAATCCTCAAAATTAATCACATGAGAAAAGTTTTCTTATCGCTTGCAGCAGCCTGCTTGTTATCACTGGCTTGTAATAAATCTTCGCACCAGGACGAAGGCCCCCTTTCTCCGGACGAAGAATCTTTTACAGCTACCCAGAGAAAATGTGCTGCAGATGAAATGTTAAAAGAGCAATTAAAAACAGATGCCTCCCTGAAGGCCCGCATGGATCTTATAGAAGAATTTACCAGGAAAGTGGTGGCCAGCCCTACCAGTTTTCGGTTGCTTACCAATGGAATAATTGAAATACCGGTGGTAGTCAATGTCCTTTACAGAACTACTGCACAGAATGTTTCTCTTCCCCAGATACAGACACAAATTGATGTTTTAAACGCTGATTTCGGTGCAACAAATTCAGATTACAATCTTACTTCTACTTATAATAGTGTGAAATCAGGAGACGTGGGTATACGATTTGTGCTGGACCAGGTGATCCGGAAGAGCACCAATAAAAAAAGCTGGGCCTTAAACGATGCCATGAAAAAAAGTTCACAAGGTGGTATCAACCCAACCAGCCCCACCACAAAAATGAATATGTGGATATGTAATTTGTCAAGTGGATATTTAGGCTATGCGCAATTTCCGGGAGGCAGTTCAGCTACGGATGGAGTTGTAATTGATGACAATGCATTTGGCACTGAAGGATCTGCTGCAGCACCTTTTAATAAGGGAAGAACGGCAACGCATGAAGTGGGACATTGGGCAAACCTTCGCCATATCTGGGGCGATGCTACCTGCGGAAATGACCAGGTAGGAGACACTCCTTTACACAATACTGCTAATTACGGGTGTCCGGCTGCTGGCCACAAAAGTACTTGTACTGGCACACCTGTAGAAATGACTATGAACTATATGGATTATACAGATGATGCATGCATGTATATGTTCTCACAGGGACAAAGAACCAGAATGCTGGCGGTATTTGCTTCGGGTGGACCACGAAATAGTTTTGCGCAACCTTAATAGCAAATAGATAATTAAATAAGAAAAGCTGCTTCAATATGGAGCAGCTTTTTCATTTATATCGGGATTTTTATTTGCCCATTAGTAATCTGAAACCAAGATAAAGTGAAGAGGATGCATTGTTCAAACTACTTGAAATATTAAAGCCGTTTGTTTTTGACATGGTGGTTGTAATTCTGGGATTCTGTTTCTTCATGAAAGTATCCCATCGTAAGCAAATTACTAAAGCCAGTTTCAATTTTTATCCTGCATGCCGCATATCAAAAAATGGAAGCCTCCCCAAAATAACGATGTAATACCTCCGGCAGATCAATCTTTTTTTCTGTTTGATTATTTTCCAGAAGACATGCAAGTATTCTTGGCAGCGCCAAAGAACTTCCATTTAATGTATGCACCAGTTGCATTTTTCCATTACTGTCCTTAAAACGGATTTTCATACGGTTTGACTGGTAGGTTTCAAAGTTGCTTACAGAACTTACTTCCAGCCACCTTTCCTGGGCTGCACTGTACACTTCAAAATCATAGGTAAGCGCCGAAGCAAAGCTCATATCACCTCCGCATAAATTCAATATGCGGTAAGGTAACTGCAAGGTTTGTAAAAGTTTTTCAATATGACTTACCATTTCTTCGTGGGCGGCATAACTTTTATCCGGATGTACCAACTGAACGATCTCAACTTTTTCAAATTGATGCACCCGGTTAAGGCCACGCACTTCTTTACCGAAACTGCCCGCTTCTCTTCTGAAGCATGGAGAATAAGCTGTCATTTTGATAGGCAGGTTTGTTTCTTTAACAATCTGGTCCCGGTATATATTGGTTACCGGAACTTCAGATGTTGGTATTAAGTAAAAATTATCCGCAGGCATATAATACATCTGCCCTTCCTTGTCCGGTAACTGACCTGTACCAAAAGCTGATGCTTCATTTACCATCAAAGGAGGAAGGTATTCCGTATAACCTGCTTCAACATTAAAATCCAAAAAATATTGGATCAGTGCCCTTTGTAGTTTAGCACCTTTTCCTTTGTACAGGGGAAACCCGCTACCCGTAATTTTTGCGCCCGTTTCAAAATCAACGATATCGTATTTTTTGATCAGATCCCAATGGGGAACAGCGCCGGCAAAAAGATTTGGCCTGGCTCCTCCTTCCCTTATTAATACATTATCAGCAGAAGTTTTGCCCGCAGGTACTTTATCTGATGGAAGATTGGGAAGCTTTACCAGGATATCCTGCAATTTTTTTTCTGTATCATTCACCTTATCGGATAAGGGCGGCATTAAATTTTTAAGTGTTGTTACTTCTATTTTTCTTGCTTCGGCTTCGTCCTTTTTCCCATTAGCCATTAACTGGCCTATTTCTTTTGAAGCAATATTTATCAACGATTGAGTAGTATCAAATTCAACCTGTGATTTTTTTCGAAATTCGTCCAATGCAAGTATTTCATCAATCCACTCAAAATCCTGAAAATTTTTAATGGCCAGTCTTTCCTTTACCATTTCAGGATGTTGACGCAAAACGTGTAACTGAATCATCTTATATAAAAATTTGTTCAAAGGTAAAGGTTAAACAAGCAGTCGCAAGGAGAGCAAGTAAAGAACTGGGATGACTTTATATCTTTGCGCCATGCAAATAAAAGATGACCTGCAATCGAGATGGTGGAACCTGGAGGCAAGACTGGTTGAACGCTTTGGTAAAAAACCTGACCTGGAAACCATTTTATTCCTGATTGGTATCCAGGAATTGGGTGGCACTAATAATAAATTCACTAAAGAGCAAAAGCAAGACCTAATGCATATTGGCGTATGCACTGTATTGATGCCAGGTGGGTTTTATGAATTAGAAAGAAAGGATGAAGAGGGATGGCCTCATTTTAAACAATTAAAGCCTATAGCCGATATGAATGCTTTTGAGCAGGAAAATTTTTTGAAAGACCACGTATTACTGTATTTTGAAGAGAATGAAATACGGTAGTATGATATTATATCCTCTTACAAGCTTTATAATTTTTACATGAAAAATCTATTTTCTTTTTTGATCAGTATATTAATGCTTCAACCTGCCAGTGCCCAAAAGGAAGTTGTTATAAAAAAAAGGGACAGGAAAAAAGATGTTTTACTGGAAACTAATATGGGTGCTATCACTATTCGCCTTTCAGATTCTACACCCTTGCACCGAGATAATTTTTTGAAACTGGTAAAGCAGGGTTTTTATGATAGCCTGCTTTTTCACAGGGTAATTGCAGGTTTTATGATTCAGGCAGGTGACCCGCAAAGTAAAAATGCCCCCGCCAGAAAGCCGCTGGGAAATGGAGGCCCGGGATATACTGTGCCTGCAGAATTTCGTGAATCATTGTTTCATAAAAAGGGTGCTTTGGCCGCCGCCCGCCAGGGGGATAATATAAACCCGGATAAAGTAAGCAGTGGCAGCCAGTTTTATATAGTACAGGGAAAAACATTTTCAGAATCCGGGCTCGATTCTTTAGAAAAGTTCAGGTTACATGGAAAGAAAATTCCTGCAAGTCAAAGAGAAGTATATAAAACGATCGGTGGCACGCCGCATCTTGATCAGGGTTATACTGTATTCGGTGAAATAATAGATAATGACCAGGTGGCTGATAAAATCGCTGCGGTTCCAACCAGCTATGCAGCTGACCGCGACCGTCCTTTGCAGGATGTCATGATCGTAAAAGCCAAACTAATAAAAAGAAAAAAAATCAGGAAGCTGAATTGAGGGATAAGAAATAAAATGAAGAGATAAAAAGGCGGCGGTTAAACCGTCGCCTTTTTATATATGTTACTATTGTCCCGCAGGAGAAGCACCGCTACCGCCACCACTTGCTCTTTTACTCTCATCTTCCAACCCGGTTTTCCGTTGACGGGAGGCTTTTACCTGCATACTGCCAAAGCGATAACTGAAGTTTAATTTAAACTGCCGGCTTTCCCAATTTCCACTTGCTACACTATGCTGACCTGAAAAATCAGATTCTCCTTTAAATCTCATTGTCTTAAAAATATCACTTACACTTGCTTTCAGTGTTCCCTTTCCTTTCAGAATAGTTTTCTGAAAACCGCCATCTATACTATACATAGCTCTCATTTTGAAAAAACCCTGCCATATAGATGGTGAATTATAAAAGCCACTTAATTCAGCTGTCCATCCCTTACCCAGCTTAGCACTATTCTGCATAAAAAAACTCATAGCTACTATATCCAGGTCAACCGTTCGGTCACCGCCACCGAAATCTGCTTTGTAATGGGAGTAATAAGAATTAATATTCGCAAAAAAACCATACCATTTATACTGAAAAGGGTAGCTGATGTTGAGGCTGACAATATCCTGTGTAGCCAGGTTCTTTTTGGTCAGAAAACTTTTTGATTTTTCTGTTGTATCAGGTAATTGAGTAAAGATGTCCTTAACATGGCTATAATTTAAAACAGTATTCAATTTGTATTTATACGTATGGCTTAAACCAAAGCTATTGGTATACTGTGGCCTCAATTGAGTATTACCTTTCATGAACGTGTAATCGTTCAGTTTAAATTCAAAAGGATTAAGATCCTGGTAAGCCGGCCTGTCGATGCGCCTGCTGTAAGTAATTCCAAACTGGCTCATTGGATTCTTGTTAAATGTAACTGCAGCACTGGGAAACAGATCGGTATAATTGCGGTTGATACTGGAATCATATTTTACGTATCCGCCGCCATTACTTTTCAAACCGGTAGAAATTCCTTCGGAATGTGTGTTTTCAACTCTTAGTCCAAATTGCACCATAAAGCCGGTATAAGCCCTGTTATAATTTACATACGCTGCATTTATGTTTTCCTTGTATTCAAACCGGTTGCTTCTCTCTTTATCCAGTTCTTCGTTGCTTCCGGATATATCATAACGCTGAAAATCATTATCCGTAGAAACATAACTCAACTTGCCTCCTACTGCCAGCTTGCCCTTGCCCAGATTTTGTTCATAATCCGCCTTTAAAGAATAAATTGAAATATCAGCGGGAGAAATCATCCGGTATATGTTACTATAGAGAGGCATACCCGTTGTACTCACATAATGATTGGGCTGATATTGGTTATTACGCAGGTTAAATATTCCATAATCGGCATCAATATTCAATTCTTTTCCCCCCGTAACAGCATACCTGTAATTCAAATTGAAATTGACATTGTTCCTTTCCATGTCATTGTCACTGCTGGCCAGTAATATGCGGGAAATTTCATTGGTCGGTCTATAAATGATATTCATGGGCCCCCGGCCACGCATTTCATTTCGTGAAATATTACCATTCACAATAGCACCAATGGTCGTTTTTGGATTTACAAAAAAATCGATCCCTGTCTTAAAGTTATTAGATCCCTTGTTTCGCATTTTCATACGATTTGTCTGATCAAAAATTGAATCACCCTGCTCTCTGTACAATACAAAATTGCTCACATTTAAATTTTGATTATAATTATAATTGCCAAAAACATTGATCTTGCTGTTGCGGTGATTCAAAGAAAAGCCGCCGTTATATTTAGCATAGGTGCCAATATTATATCCAGCGTTTACAGAGCCATTGGTGCCAAAAGCCTTATTCTTTTTTAATTTTATATTAATGATTCCTGCATTACCTGCAGCCTCGTACTTAGCGGAGGGATTTGTGATTAGTTCAATAGCTTCAATCTGCGAGGATTGCATACTTTTTAAAAAATTAGCCAGGTCAGCTCCCGTTAGCGGGCTTGGTTTTCCATCAATATACACCTGCACACCATTTTTACCAGAGAGGCTCAGGTTGTCATCCTTGTCTACCATCACACCCGGTGATTTGCGTAAGAGTTCCAACGCATCATTTCCTACAGCATTAATTGTTCCCTCTACATTCACAATCATTTTATCAGCTCTTACTTCTACCATTGGTTTTTGAGTGGTAACCGTGACACCCTGCAGGGAACCTTCCTTTTTAATTATGTTTAAATCACCTACCAATACATTGGAAATTCCGGATAATTCTATCGATTTGGAATATACAGGTGCATAGGCAATATGTGAGGTGCGGATTAAATATTTACCAGCATCGGCCAGGAAATTAAATTTGCCTTCGATATCAGTAACGGAAAGTTTTACAACTGAGGAATCAAGCGCTTTTAACAATGAAACCGTTGTTTTTTCAACCGCTTTACCCTGCTGATCTTTAATAAACCCTGAAATAGTTTGAGCCGAAACGGCCGGATACAAAATGACAACACTTAATATAAGTGTAATTAGCTTTCTCATAATAGTCCTTCTTTTTTGATAAGGTGCCCAAAGATACCCTCGTGTCACAGAACGGTAAAGTCAATGCCGATAAATGGTGCAATTAATGCCATGAACGGTGGCAATAATTCGGCGAAACGCGAAAAAAAATAAAAGTCTGGCATTTTATAAACCGTTTTACTCATATTTGCGTTACAAAACATTCATTATGAATTATCCTGATAATCTTCGATATACCAAGGACCATGAATGGATAGCATTGGAAGGCAATGTTGCAACCATTGGAATTACTGATTTTGCACAGAGTGAATTAGGGGATATTGTATACCTGGAAGTGGAAACGGTAGGTAAACAATTAAAAGCAGGCGAGGTATTTGGAACAGTAGAAGCGGTTAAAACTGTTTCTGATCTTTTTTTGCCGGTTGACGGATCCGTTAATGAAATAAATCCCGCTCTTACCAGTTCTCCAGAACTAATTAATAAAGACCCTTATGGGGAGGGATGGATGGTGAAAATGACGGTTGACAATCCATCAGATGTTGAGGAGCTTTTGGACGCTGCAGGATATAAATCGATTGTAGGATAAAATCCGTCTATACTTTGTTTGCGTATATGATTATAAGAAAAGAAATATACATTTTCCCAGTTTAACCAACTATTTGAACACTAAGACCACATATAGTGAACAGGAGCTTATTGCACTGCTTCAACAGCGCACAGATCATTCATTCAGTTACCTATACGATAATTATTCTGGTGCCTTGTTAGGTATCGTAGGATCAATTGTTTCAGATCAGGAAATTGCCAGGGATGTTTTGCAAGAGGTATTTGTAAATATCTGGCGAAAGATTGGCACCTATGACCCAACAAAAGGCAGATTATTTACGTGGATGATGAACGTGGCCAGAAATGCTGCCATTGATAAGCTTAGATCCCGCGGATACCAGGATTCTTTAAAAAACCATTCCATACAAGACAACGTAGATACGAACATTCAGGGAACATCCACCTCACCACAAATAGTTGATGTTGGATTAAAAAAAGTTATTTCCCAATTAAAAGATGAATACCGTGTTCTGATTGATATGTCATATTTCCAGGGATACACGCATGATGAAATTTCGAAAATTTTGAAAATCCCCCTTGGCACAGTAAAAACAAGAATACGGAGTGCTTTAATACAATTAAGAACATTGATCAATTAATAGTGAACATCAAAGAATATATATCAAATGGCATCATTGAAAGCTATGTACTGGGCTTTGCATCACCTGAAGAGCAGGCTGAGTTTGAAGCCATGTGCGTACAATATCCTGAAGTGGCACAGGCTCGTATAGAATTTGAAATGGCAATGGAGAAGGAAGCAATGCAAAATGGTATTACTCCTCCACCGGAGCTAAAGGAGCAGATTATGAATGCTTTAATCCTGAATGCGGAAGCTACGGTTATCCCTCTTAATACGGGCCCTGCAGTAGTTAAAACAAATTGGTTAAAATATGCTGTGGCCGCTTCTGTCATTTTATTAGCCGGAAGCCTATTTTGGAATATTGCCCAATATAATCTTAATCAGAAATTACAGATCAGCTATGATAATTCGGTCGCCAGGTTAAGTAGCCTTGAGAAGGACCTGGCCATGCTGGTTCAGAATCCACAAGTAAAAGTGGCTGCTATGAAAGGCCTTGAATCCTCACCGGCTTCATTTGCTACTGTTTATTGGGATACTACTTCAAAAGACGTGTACCTCCTGGTTAATAATCTTCCTAAGCCCGCTAAGGATAAACAATACCAGTTGTGGGCTCTTTTTGATGGCAAACCCATTGATGTTGGCATGATTGATATGGATTCTTTTTCTACACAAAAGAAACTGTTACTTCAAATGAAAAATGTAAAGGGAGCCCAGGCTTTCGCTATTACCCTTGAGAAAAAGGGCGGCAATCCCACACCACAGGGATCTATGTATGTTTTGGGAAATTTGTAACAATTTTCATTTTATCAAATCTGACCTGAAAAACTTTCCGTATATAAATTATAGAAACCATAATTGCTATTAGTGATTTTTGGTTCTGTAGTTGGTTAAATAAAGAGACCTCTTTTGGGGTCTCTTTTTTATTTCAATCCTAATTCTGCCTGATGGTAAAGTAACCATATTATAAGTGGCAAGCCCGCGGTCAATTCCATTTGCAAAAAAAAATTCCATTAACATTGCAGCAAATTTTCTCCTTTGAAAAAAAAATACTGGTTCTTTTTTCCAGCCGTTACCTGGCTTATCGTTTCTACGGTTTTATTTACGCTACCTGCCCCGGCATTTCCTACTGAAAAATGGACGGACCGAATTCCCATCTTTGATAAATGGGTACACCTGGGTATTTTTATTATTCTTTCAATATTATCCTGCAAGGCAGTATATGAAGCAAATAAGGTTACAGAAAAATTATTTCAAAGATTTATTTTAATTGGGATGGTTTGCTTTGTTTATGGAGTCGCTATTGAATTTATTCAACTTTATTGGGTTCCTTTTCGCTCTTTTGATGCAGGAGATATTATTGCAGATGGAGTGGGGTCGTTATTGGGTGTAATCATTAGCATTCAATGGTATAAAAAAAATAGACCCCTGTAGAAACAGGGGTCGCAACCAAAACTAACTGCTTATGAGAAAATTGTCTGCTTTTATATTTACAATGATTTATTTATAATTGATAACACAAATTTACTGCCATTCCCATACTACCTGCTGTTAATGAAAGTTTAAAAGGCTCATAGTACTTTTTTTACCCCATTAATTTATTCCAACCATAAAGGTTGTGGAATTTTTTCCTGATTGAGGTGATTTAGCGATCGAAAAAACAAAGAACTGGTTCATCCTTAAAACTGAAAATCTCCACAAGAGACATGTCAGAAGGCTATATTAATGTGTTGAACGACAGAAGAAATCAAAACCTGCTTTTATATAAAAAAAATTGGAAAGAAGGCCCCATTTCTTACCGGAATAAAAGCTTATTGCTGACTGGCCATTTTTTCAGAATTTTCAGCAAATTGTAAATTATCAATAAACTCCTGGATATTCCCGTTTAATACATCATCCAGGTTATAAACAGTGAGCCCTATGCGGTGATCAGTAACACGACCTTGTGGAAAATTATAAGTTCTGATCTTGGCACTCCGGTCACCTGAGCTGACAAGACTTTTACGATGTCTGGAAATTTCTTCTTCCTGCTTTCTTACTTGTTCCTCATATAGTTTTGTCCTCATCATCTGCATGGCTTTCTCCCGGTTACCCAATTGAGATCTTTCGGTCTGGCACACCACCACAGTTCCTGTAGGTATATGTGTAAGTAATACTTTGGTCTCTACCTTATTTACATTTTGACCTCCTGCCCCTCCGCTTCTGGCCGTCTCCATTTTTACATCTGCAGGATTTAATTCAAAGTCAACTTCCTCAGCTTCCGGCATTACTGCCACAGTAGCGGCAGATGTGTGAACTCGTCCACTTGCTTCCGTATGAGGTACCCGCTGTACTCTATGCACACCGCTTTCAAACTTCAATGTTCCATAAACATCATCACCTGTCACTTCCAATTGCACTTCTTTGTAACCCCCTACTGTACCTTCATTTTCGCTCAATATCGCAGTTTTTAATCCCTTTCTTTCGCAATAACGGATATACATTCTTAGCAGATCACCGGCAAATAAACTCGCCTCATCCCCACCTGTTCCTGCTCTAATTTCAAGGATGGCATTCTTTTCATCCTGTGGATCTTTAGGAATCAGCAACTGCCGGATATATGTTTCTGTATTCACCTTTTTTTCTTCCAGTCCCGGCATTTCTGATTTTGAAAGTTCTCTTAGTTCTTCATCACCGCCGTCCAGAGCTTCTTTATAAAAATCAATATCATCTAAAATCTTCTTGTAGTCAATGTAAGCCATCACAATTTTCTCCAGGCTACGGTATTCTTTACTGGTCTCTACAAATTTCTTATTATTACTTACAATCTCGGGATTAGTTAATGCTAACCCTAATTGATCAAGTCTTCCTTTTATAGCTTCAAGTTTATCCAGCATCTTTATATCAGCTTAGTACGAAATACGAAATTTAAAGTTCAATTTTACCCGGCCCCAAATAGGGGGTGGCAAAGTTAAAGAATTAGATGTATGGCTATTCAAAAGTTCAGTGCTGATCAGCTTTTTGATGGATACCGCTTTTGGGACGATCAATTTGTTTTGATAACTACCGGCGAAGGAGTGGTAATAGATATTGTAAACAAAATTGATGCAGGAGAAGAGGTGAAGGTTTTTAAAGGCATACTGACCCCCGGTTTTATCAATTGCCATTGCCACCTGGAGCTTAGCCACATGAAAGAAAAAATTAATGAGAAACCAGGATTGATTTCATTTATTTCCCAGGTTATGAGTAACCGGCATTCCCCGGAAAATGAAATACTGAGAGCGATTGAAATTGCAGAAGAAGAAATGAAAGAAAATGGTATTGTGGCAATAGGAGATATTTGCAATACTACATTAACCTTCTCCCAAAAATCAAAGAGTGAAATTTTCTATCACAATTTCATAGAGGTAACAGGCTTTGAACCAGAGCAGGCCGGGATTCGATTTAACATCGCAAAGGAGATTTATTATTCGTTTGAAAATATTTACTCAGGTTTCGAAGGCAATGTAAAAACCGGGAAAAACTCAATAGTGCCTCATGCCCCCTATTCCGTTTCCCCCGCATTATGGGAAGAAATCGTTTATTTTCCTGGCAACCTTTTGTTGACCTTTCATAACCAGGAAGCAAAAGCTGAAAATGAATTGTTTTTAGAAAAGAAGGGAGAGTTTCTTCAACTTTATAAACAATTCAATATTGACTCTGCTCATTTCAATTCTTCGGGGAAAAGCAGCCTTCAAACCTATCTGCAAAAATTTCTCCCGAACCAACAAATAATAGTGGTGCATAATGTACATACAAGTGATGATGATATATTCTTTGCCATGCAATCGCCGGACATGCCCTGGCTGTATTGGTGTCTTTGTCCCAATGCAAATTTGTATGTAGGTGGGCTTCTGCCAAATGTGGAATCATTAATAAGGGAAGATTGTACCATCGTATTAGGAACTGATAGTCTTGCTTCCAACCATCAATTGAGCATTCTGGCTGAAATGCGAACCCTTCGCCAGCATTTTCCGGGCATTAAAAATGAGCTTTTATTGAAATGGGCAACTATCAATGGCGCCAGGGCATTAAAAATGGATCATGTACTGGGTAGTTTTGAAAAAGGAAAAAAACCGGGAATAGTATGGTGTGATGAAAATTTGACCGACTCCAAAAGAATCGCATGATCATTCTTTTTTTCTTTCCCAGGTTAACTTAATATTTCCCTGAGTACCGGTAAGGTACGCATCACACCAAAATCCTGAATTTGCAAGGCATAATAGATTTCAATGGAATACAACAAGTTTCTTCTGAATTCCCTGTTAAGCCTTATACCTTCCAACTCCGCAGGATGAAGCACTTTTAAAAATTGAGACGTATAAAAAGATTGTTTCTCATCAAGAAAATGCGGATGTCCTGGCGGTCCTTTTAAAAATTCACCTTCCTTCAAATCAAGAAATTGAAAAACTTCTGAGTAATTGTCAATAAACCGAAACCCAAAAAAAACAGGCAGGTGCAGGGCAAAAAATAAGGGATAATTGGCAGTAACGATATCATTTGCCGCATCCAGGTGGATAAAAGAATCTTCAGCAAATTGGAAAAGATCATTATTCGGTTCAGGTTGTTTCAGACATTTAGTGAGCAACTCCGTCATAAAGAGAGCCACCGAATTTTTTCTTACATCAGACAATATGTTTTGATATAAAAATCCCCATTTGAATTCCCTAATCCTTTGTAGTTGCTTGAGTTCATTATGATAAACAACCATATCCAATATGGCGGTAGGCTGAAACAAGCTGGCTTTGCCGTTTCCCTTTTTGGTGAACATCCTTACTCCGTTTACCAGGTAGGACTGAATTCCAAACTTTTCAGTGAATACAGAAACTATTAAACTGGTCTCCCCATATTTTACAGAGCGCAAAACAATACCCTTTGTATGATGAAGTTTATCTGCCAAAATAATTTTCTTGATTCATTTTAATTTGCGTGAACTTACAAGCGTAACGGGTAGCCGATTAATTCACCGTCGATAAGCAATAGAATTTTGAATGAAACGTCTTTTTGTCGAATGAGGGAACAAAATTTTTTAAAATTATTGTAAACAATTGAGACTGGCGGAAGAATACTTTCTCTCTTAATCTGCTTTTTTTGTAAAGACAATTCAGAAACTCAGCTTCAGAAACAGTAAGGCTTGCTGTTTTTATGTTTCTTTGCATCGCCTTGCCTTATAAAGGCCGGCTGTACAAATAACCCAGCCTATTAAAACAACAAAACTATGTGGCGAAAAACCGGACAATTTATTCTTGCTAACCGATGGCCCCTGTTAATCATTCTTCTCGCCGCCACAGCATTTATGACCTACCATGCGGTAAAGGTGGAATTAAGCTATGAGTTTAGCAGGGCCATTCCGGCTAATCATCCGGCCAATAAAACGTACCAGGCTTTCAAACAAAAATATGGGCAGGACGGAAATCTATTGGTTATCGGCATTCAAACTCCCGGGCTTTTTAAAGAAAAAATATTTAATGATTATGTTCACCTTCATCAAGAACTTAAAAAGGTGACGGGTGTCACAGATATAATTTCTGTGCCTTCTGCGGTTAATCTTATGAAGGATTCCGCAACCGAGAAATTGAATGGAACTGCCATATTTTCTGAAAAAAAATTAAAACAGGCAGAAATAGACAGCAGTGCCCAAATTTTTTTAAGCCTTCCTTTCTACAGGGGGATGCTTTATAATCCAAAGACCAATGCCTGGTTGATGGGCGTGAGCATAGATAGAAATGTGATGAATTCAAAGCAAAGAAATGCGGTAGTGGGAGATATCAGAAAACTAACTGAAACTTTTGGCAGGGAAAATAACCAGGAAATTTATCTAAGTGGTTTGCCCTTGATCCGAACTGAACTTTCCACAAGGATAGCTGATGAAATGAAGTGGTTTTTACTGGCCAGTGTAATACTTTCGGCGTTGATCCTTTTAATATTCTTTCGCTCTTTCAGTTCCATGATCTTGTCATTAGCCGTAGTAATAATTGGTGTTTTGTGGAGTATGGGTACCATGCATCTGCTAAACTACAAGATCACATTATTGACAGCCCTTATTCCCCCTCTGATTGTAGTTATAGGAATTCCTAATTGTATTTATTTTCTTAATAAATATCATACGGCATATAACGATAAAGGCAATAGGGAAGAGGCCTTAGTAACTATGGTCAGCCGGATGGGCATCGTTACTTTGTTTTGTAACCTTGCAGCCGCTATTGGATTTGCTGTTTTTGCTTTAACTAAAAGCGAAATTCTGCAGGAATTTGGTGTCGTAGCAGGTATTAACATCATGGTGTTGTTTTTTGTTTCTTTAATCTTAATACCTGTGGTTTTAAGTATTTTACCAGCGCCAAAATCAAGACATACAAAATATTTACATAATCCACGGCTAAACCGGTGGCTAGCCAGGTTGGAACGATGGAGTTTGAATCATCGCCGGTTGATTTACGGCGTTACGTTGGTTATTGTAGCATTTTCTGTTGCCGGCATTTTTAAATTGAAAAGTGTGGGCTTTATTGTTGACGATCTCCCGAAAACAGATAAAATTTATACAGACCTGAAGTTTTTTGAAAAAAATTTTAAAGGCGTCATGCCGCTGGAAATCCTGGTTGATACTAAAAAGAAATATGGCGTATCACGAATACTAGTTAACCTTTTGCGAATTGACTCCTTATCGCAATTTATTGCTGCTATGCCTGAAATCGCCCGTCCCTTAAGCATTACGGAGGGATTGAAATTTGCAAAGCAGGCATTTTTTGAAGGC
The DNA here is from genome assembly GCA_041743125.1 of Chitinophagaceae bacterium. Classification (GTDB taxonomy): domain Bacteria; phylum Bacteroidota; class Bacteroidia; order Chitinophagales; family Chitinophagaceae; genus Terrimonas_B. Next base: position 49,372 of record JBGTNK010000187.1, on the reverse strand, counting down.
GACAGCTCCAATTATTCTATGCCGGCAGAGTATGATCTTCCGGCATTGGCACAATACTTAAGTTTCAAAGGTGACTCCTCTGCTCCCAAAAATTCATTTACCAGGCTGGTTTCTACTTTCATGGATTCAGGAAGACAGGAAGCCCGGATCAGTGTATCCATGGCGGACGTAGGAAGTGTTCGCCTGCCTGAAATTCTGGATACGATTCAATACCGGGTAGATCAATTATTTCCAAAAGATAAATACAATGTGCAACTTACCGGCACCAGCATTACTTTTCTTGAAGGAAGCCGATTTATAATAAATGGTTTAAAAGAAAGTATATTTTGGGCATTCCTATTAATTGCTCTTTGTATGTTATACTTGTTTAAATCAATCAGAATCTTGTTGTGCTCTCTTATTCCCAATGTAATACCTCTTGTAATTACAGCAGGGGTAATGGGATGGGCTGGTATTCCCCTAAAACCTTCAACCGTTTTAATATTTAGTGTGGCCCTGGGTATTGCTATAGATATTACTATCCGATTTTTGGTAAATTATAAACAAGAGCTCTCTAATCAACAATTCAACATTAAGAACACAGTAATTGAAACCATCCACAGTACAGGTATCAGTATTATTTATACTTCAATGGTTTTGATAGCAGGTTTTATCATTTTTAGTTTTAGTGGTTTTGGTGGCACGCAGGCATTGGGCTGGCTGACTTCCCTAACCCTGGTTACAGCTACGTTTACTAATCTCGTACTATTACCATCACTTTTAATTGATCTTATAAAAGAGAAAGGATAAACCCGATGATTTAAGAGCAGCTAAATACCATGGTTATATGTCTGTATTGAATCATATTTTTACTTTTTTAAGGATTGGCACTGGTTAAGGATTATATATTCCCGGATTGTTTTATTATTGTATCAGCATACTTTAATTAGTTATTGCTTTTTTTATATTTAAACTAAACACACATGAGAAAACTGTTAGTCTTGCTAACAGCCATCCTGTATTTTTCAGGAGGATTGCTAGCGCAAAAAACCGTTACTGGTAAGGTAACGGATGATCAGGGAAACCCCATCCCAAATGCCTCAGTAATAATTAAAGGCACCAACAGCGGAACGGTTACCAATTCAGATGGTTCCTATTCGATTAATGTTCCGGCCGAATCCAACACATTGATATTTTCTGCTGTGGATATGACACTCCAGGAAATGACTATTGGAACAAATTCCATAGTCAATTTATCAATGAAATCTGAAAATAGAACCATGGCCGAGGTGGTTGTTACCTCATTTGGAATAAAAAGGGACAAGAAACTGCTTGGCTATTCCACTCCTACAATAAAAGCCGAAGATCTTACAGCAGTAAGAAACTCAAATATCAGTAATTCATTGGTTGGAAAAGTGGCCGGGGTACGTACCCAGGGAAGTGGCGGTAGCTTTACTGGCTCAAGTATACTGATAAGAGGTTTTACGTCAGTAACAGGCAGTAGCGCCCCCTTGTATGTAGTGGATGGCTTGCCTATCGACAATAGCGGCGGTGGAACAACCCTGCAAACCGGCGCTACAAGTTCAAACCGTGTTGTTGACATTAATCCTGACGATATTGAGTCAATGACTATTTTGAAAGGCGCGGCAGCTACCTCAAGTTATGGTTCCAGGGGTGCTGGAGGTGTTATTTTGATTACAACTAAAAAGGGCAAAAAGAAATCGAAGAACGCCATAGAATTGGTAAGTTCTTACAGCACAATATCAGTAAACCGTTTGCCTGAATATCAAAATGAATATGCACAAGGTGCCGGAGACTACAGGTTAACAGTTGCCGGAGCTCCCAATCCAAATTACCTTAAAGCCGTATTAAGTAATACCCAATCTACGTCATGGGGTCCAAGAATTGATGGCAGAAGCTACACTGATTTTTATGGCGTAACTAAGGCGCTCCAAGCCTATCCGAACAATGTAAAGGATCTTTTTGAAAATGGAAGTGGCCTTCAGAATACCATCAGTATGAGCGGAGGAACGGATAAAACCAGTTATCGTGTTTCTTATGGCAATCAGCAGGAAACATATGTTGTAAGAAACAACAAGCTGAATAAGAATAATATTTCTATTAACCTTAGCTCAGATGTCACAAAGAATCTGACAATAAGCACATTAGCAAATTATGTAAATACAGGTTCAAGGAGAACGCAACAGGGCAACCAGTTGTCTAATCCTGTATTCAGAGCCTGGTTTACTCCCCGTAGCTTTGACCTTGAAGGATCTCCTTATTATACTCCTGATGGTAAACAATGGTATTGGGGTGGAGAGGATAATCCTAATTGGAGCATAGAAAATGTTAGGTACAGAGATGAAAATAGCCGCCTTTACGGAAATGTGGGCCTTAATTACAAATTTACTTCCTGGTTAAACTCAGATCTTAAATTTGGTACCGACAATTATTCCTTCTTTTCACATGGCTTCGACAACATTGGCGTTAGAGGCGGAGGAAACTCAAATTCTGCAACATTGGGCGGTATTGTAGAAAACAGAAACGATATCCGCAACATAGGTTCTTATTTTACACTAAATGCCAATAAGAAGTTTGGGGTATTTGGTGTTTCAGCTACATTAGGTAACGAGTTTGCCGACAACCGCTCACGGTCACTTAATAATCGGTCTACCAAACTTAATGTAAGTGGATTTGACCATATTTCAAATGCTACCACCTTATTTACGCCTGCTGTAGGATCTTCAAGGTCAAGAACTATAGGTGTATTTGGTGATGTAGTATTAGATTATAAATCCTGGTTATCCCTTAATTTAAAAGCAAGGAATGATTGGGTTTCAACCCTGCCTATAAAAAACAATTCAGTATTTTATCCGGCAGCTGCACTAAGCCTGGTAGTAACCGAAATGGTTCCGTCTCTAAAATCCGAATTCGTTAATCTTATTAAAATCCGTACAAACTATGGTAAAGTAGGACGTGGACCTGGTGCTTATAATACTGACAATTATGCAAGTGTTGGTGGAGCAGCTGATGGCTTTGGACCAGCCATTTCATTTCCTTTTAATAATTTGTTAGGGTATACTATCAATGACAATGCTGGTAATCCTGAGCTAAAACCAGAATTTACAACGGAAGGAGAAATTGGTCTTGATGCAACGCTTTGGAACAATCGTATCATTTTGGAGTTTAACTATTATGAGAGGAAATTAACCGAAGGACTTTTCTCAGTTCCTTATTCCGGAGCATCGGGCATTTCTTCTGTGTTCAGAAATGCAGGTGAAATGGATACCAAAGGGGTAGAATTAGCTCTTACTTTGGTTCCTGTACGTACACAAAACTTTACCTGGTCAATCTCTGGAAATTATACCAAATTCAAAACTAAAGTAACAAAACTTGCGCCTGGTGTTTCGGTGATTACTCTTGCCGGATTCACGACGCCTAATATTCGCCTCGTTGCAGGAGAAGAATTTGGAGTAATATATGGTAACATGTATAACAGGGATGCACAAGGAAGAATTTTACTGAATGCTAATGGGTTGCCTACACCTTCTAGCGGAGTATTTAAGATCGGAAATCCTAATCCTAAATTTACTATTGGTTTGACCAATACCTTCAGCTATAAAGGATTTGCTATGGACGTCCTGGTGGATATCAGAGGTAAAGGAGATATATATTCCAGGAACCTTGCCGATCTAAGGAGGAATGGAGTAGTTATTGAGACTGCAGAAAGACCAAGGGTTGATAAAGACAATAATACTTTATTGAAAAATTACCAATTTGAGGGTGTTGATGTAAATGGCAATGCCGTTAATGTTCCCATTACTGCAGAACAATATTGGGGAAACACCGGTAAATATGTTGCCTCAGAAGGTTTTATTGTTAACACACAATGGGTGCGGATTAGAGAAGCAAATTTATATTACCGTTTACCAAGTGAGTTTACCAACAAAACGCCTTTTGGAAATATTGAGTTCGGAGTTTTTGGTCGCAACCTGTTTCTTTGGACAAAAGACTATCCCCATCTTGATCCTGAACAAAATGTTCTGGGTGCAAGCAATTTCCAGGGTCTTGAATTTAATGCAAACGCCTCTACACGTACTATAGGCGTAAATCTGAGATTGACATTATAACCTTAACAGTAAAAATTTAGACATGAGAAAAAATTCAATAATATTTTCGATAGCTATTCTTACAATCTCTCTGGGATCTTGTAAGAAGTACCTGGACATAAATAAGGATCCCGATAATATCCTTGCTGTCCAGGCTCCCCTGGACCTATTGTTGACGAATGCAACAGTAAACACAGGTTTTGACGGTGGTAGTGATTTATTCAGGTATGCTGCCTTATTAAGTCAGCAGCTTTCCGGCCAAACTACAGGTGGCGAAACTCAAACGCAGGCTTATGAAAAGTATAATATTCAGTCTGCTGATGTTAATAATCAATGGATATCTACCTATGCCAACACGCTGAACGACCTGGAAACGATTATTAAACAGGCGGGTGCTATCCAGGCCCCTCATTATTCAGGAGTAGCAAAGCTTTTAAAAGCATTTAACTATCAAATACTCGTGGATTCATGGGGTGATATTCCATTTAGCGAAGCACTAAAAAATACTGAAAATCTTTTTCCTGCTTATGATAATGATGAAGATGTTTATAAAGGAATCATCAAGCTCATTGATGAAGGAATTGCTGAAATAAACAGTACCACCTCGGCACTGTCACCCGGAACCAATTCAACTATTTATCCTGGTGCATTTTCTACAAAAAAGGTAAATTGGATCAAGTTTGCCAATACGCTGAAGCTTCGGATTTACATTCATTATTCAAAATTTGATAAAGCATTTATGCTTAGCCAGATAAGTGCTTTAGTAGGAAACCCTGCCGCTACCTTCTTCACCAGCAATGCGGACAATTTCGAAATGCCATTCTTTAATGAAACTGAGCGGCAGAATCCGATTCACCAGTTTCAGATCAGGAGAGAAGATTACCTTTTCGCTAATGCTTTCATGGTTAACCTCATGAATTCAAATTCTGATCCAAGAAGGGCCACCTATTTTACAGACTTTCCCGCCGGCAGTGGCAATTATGCCGGAGCTCTTTCCGGGGATCCTTCATCAAGGAAATATTCCCGAATGCATACTTTCCTTAGAGGTGCAACTACTTCTGTTGGAGCACCTAGTGGTGATGGTTCCTACACAGAATCTGCTATAAAATATACCGGCGATGCCCCTATCAGGTTACTTACATATGCTGAGTATAATTTTATCAGGGCAGAAGCCGCCGTGTATGGGGCCCCTGGTGATGCTGAAGCTTTTTTCAGAGATGGAATTACGGCATCAATGAAGTCCGCTGGTGTAAGTGATGCAAATATTGCACTTTACCTGCTTACAAAAGGAATATTGATAGGTACTGAAACTGAAAAAATAAAGCGCATTATTGAAGAAAAGTATATTGCCAGTTATGGAGTATTGCTGGAACCATGGACTGATTGGAGACGTACCGGATTCCCTGAAATTGCCAAAGTTGGTAATGCTGTAACAACTGATATTCCCCGTTCACTTCCTTATCCACAAAGTGAAATTGACCTTAACCCTAAAAGCCCGGGACAAAAACCTAATTTGCTGGTTCGGGTATTCTGGGATAAATAATTGATTTTAAATAAATAAAAAAGGAAGGTGATCTTAAAATGATCAGCTTCCTTTTTTGTTTCATTTTCCTTAAACGGTATTATTTTAAAACTTCGGTCAATGTATTATCCAAAGCGCTTCCTCTTAATCCTTCTGCAATGATTTTTCCTTGTGGATCAACCAACACATTAAAAGGAATTCCTTCAACCCCATACAATGCAACTACCGGACTGTTCCAAAACTGAAGATCACTTACATGGGTCCATGTCAGGTTATCATCCTCAATTGCCTTCAACCATTTATCTTTCTGGCCCGGCCTGTCTAGTGAAACACCTAATATGGTAAAATTTTTATTCTTGTATTGGTTATAGGTTTTTACCACGTTTGGGTTTTCTATTCGACAGGGACTGCACCAACTAGCCCAAAAATCAACTAGTACGTACTTACCGCGGAAGGAACTAAGCTTTACAGGATTTCCATTGATATCTGGCAAAGAAAAATCAGGCGCTTCTTTACCCACCCAGTTACCAGCAACTACTTTATTTTTTTGCTCATCTAATGAGGATCTTATGGCTGCAATGGTCTGGTGGGATGGAAATCTGTCTGCGGTCCTGTTCACAATTTCATATACCTGGTCATTACTCAATGGCTGCAATCCAAAGCCTGCACCATTTGCTGTAGATTGATAATAGCCCAGCTCAAACAATACCAGCGCAGGATTGTCAGCCTTACTTAAGGCATTTTCTGAATATTTTTTTATTTTATCAGCCATTACTTTTTGCTCAGCCATTAAAGGAAAAAGAAGGGTATCTGGTACTCCTGCATTTTTAAGGCTATCGGCTTGCCGGGCAATAATAAATATTTTTTGCAGGTCATTATTAAAGTCATGAATAAACTCCTTCATTTGCTGACTGGCGGGGGATCCTTCCACCTCATATTTTTCTGCAAATTCACTATTTTCTTTACTCAATTCAATCTTCAACTTTATTTTCTCTGCATCATTAATAATAGAGGCAACCGGATAGGTACTTTGATCCAGCCTCAGGTTATAAACAACGGATTCGCTGGTATCTGCTTCTAATAAAAATTTTCCATCGGTACCAATGTCAGCCGAATCGGCAAGTAATGGCTGCATAGTTGCAGCAGGGATCTTTTCCAGGTAAATCTTTTTAGCGCTGCTTTTAGAAATAGTTCCACTTACTGAAAATTTGTTTTCGGATGCTGAATCGGTGCATGATGAGAAAGCAGATGTTACTAATAATGCTATGAATAGTAATCGCATAATAATTTTTGTTTAATATGCCATCCTGTAAAAGGACAGACTTTTTTATGAGTTAAGTTTTTTCAATAAGATATCATTGGTGATGCGGGGATCTGCTTTTCCTTTTGAACGCTTCATTACTTCGCCCACAAATAAAGAAAGCAATCCTTTTTTACCCTTTTTATACTCCTTTACTTTTTCTGCATTTTTTTCCAATATTTCATTAATCAAAGGCTCAAGAAAATCAGCGCCGGATTGCTGGATAAGATTTTTCTCTGAAGCAATTTCTTCCGGTTCACGATCAGGGTTATTAATCAGAAAAGGAAATAATTTTCCAGAAGCAACAGAAAAACTGACTTTACCTTTTTCAACCAATTGAACCAACTTTGCTATTTGTTCATGGCTTAAAGGAAAATCACTGATACTCTTGTTATTTTCATTTAACCAGGATTTTATGGGGCCAAGCATCCAGTTAGACGCTGCCTTATAATATGAAGTGTGGCGAATAATTTTTTCAAAATAATCGGCTGTCTCTATTTCATCTGTGAGCACACAGGCATCATATTCCGGCAACTGAAATACTGAAATATATTTCTTAACTCTTTCTTCCTGCAATTCCGGGATGGACTGACGTATGGCTTCAATATAATCATCTTCAATATGGAAAGGAGTAAGATCCGGATCTGCAAAATACCTGTAATCGTCGGCGTCCTCTTTGTCGCGAATAGAGAAAGTTGTACCATTATTTGCGTCAAAACTCCTTGTTTGCTGAACAATAGTTTCGCCATTTTCGAGCAAGTTTATTAACCGATCCGATTCAAATTCGATGGCTTTTTTTACATTTCGGATTGAATTAAGATTTTTCACTTCTACCCTGGTTCCCAATTTCAAGTCTCCAATTTTTCTCACTGAGATATTTGCATCACATCGAAAACTTCCCTCTTCCATATTTCCATCACTTACATCTAAATAGCGAACCAGTTTTCGTAATTCTGAAAGGTAATTATAGGCTTCATCACTGCTTCTTATATCAGGTTCACTAACAATTTCTATTAAAGGGGTACCAGCCCTATTGTAGTCAATGCAAGTATTTTCAGCTTCCACTTCGTGTAAGCTTTTTCCTGCATCCTCCTCCATGTGGATTCTATTAAGTCTTATTTTTTTTTCTGCGTTACCGCTTTTTATTTTTACATAACCATGCTTACAGATAGGGGTTGTATGCTGAGATATCTGGTAACCCTTTGGAAGGTCGGGGTAAAAATAATTCTTGCGGGCAAAAAAATTTTTCTTTTCAATCTCACAATGACAGGCCAGACCTATTTTAATTGCAAATTCAATAGCCTTTTTATTCATCTTAGGCAATGTGCCGGGATGAGCCAGTGTGATGGGACTTACCTGCGTATTGGGCTCTGCACCATAAGCTATACTATCACCACAAAATAATTTGCTTTTAGTAAGCAATTGGGCGTGTACCTCTAACCCCACCACTGTCTCGTAATTATTCAGATTGCTCATTTTTAGAAGTCAGCAAAAATAAGCCTCAATCCCTTATAGATTCTTATGCAAATTCTTAAAAATGGAAAAGACTGGATTATTTTGAAAATCCAGCCTTTGGCAAGTCGATATTATTTATCCTTTTCCTTTAAAGATATCAGAGGTCAACAGTTTTTAGCTTGCGTGGTATCTTCACTTCCACATTTTCTGTTTTACCATTTCGCAATAACTTTAGTTTTACTGATGCCTTATCTTTATTTTCTTTCATCAATTTTGCAATTTCATCAGCGCCGTTCACTTGTTTTCCATCTACCTCAGTAATAACATCTTCCTCAAGAATTCCAGCTTTTGCTGCGTTCCCATCTTCATCAACCTGAATAACATTTACTCCTTTACCATCTTCCGTATCCTGAACAGAAAGACCTAATTTGGAACTACCGCCTGACCAACTCCATGATTGGCTGAAAGGAGGGGCAATGCGTGGAATAGCATGAATTTTGGGCATCATATTTTCATCAAAATTCATGTTGAAATTTTCATTTCCGTTATTATAACTAAAAGCACGGGCTCCTTTCCATTTGCCCAACTCCGCTGTTACATTTTGTTCCTTCTTATCACGCAAAAAGGTAATCTTAATCTTATCCCCCGGCTTGTGTTCTTTTATAGTTTTAGAAAGATCATCTGGGTTTTCAATTTTTCTGTCAACAATTTTTGTAATCACATCTCCTTTTTTTAATCCGGCTTTTTCAGCAGCACTTTCTTTTGAAATACTCTGAATTTCAACACCCTTATCCGAACGATCCGTTACAACGCCCAACAAAGCACGATTTTCCTCGAAATTGAACATCCTGAATTTCTCAGAATCATTCTCTGCCCAGCTTCCCGGGAAGTTATCTCCTACAAAAGCCTGTACATCTTTTATTTTATGACGTCTGACAGTTATATCACCTTTCTGATCTTTTATTTCTTTCCCATTTACCAATACTTTATCTCCCGTAACCTCCACAATAACTTTTTCATTATTGTGGCCCTTTCTGGTTATTACAATTTGTTCTGCTTCCCTTTTTTCTTTGACTTCATTTTGTGCTTGTAGTGCAGAAGGCGCCATCCAAATAACACTTAGCAAGACAATTGAAAGCTTTTTTACTAACTGTTTCATATCATTTTAATTTTTATAATTTATCTACGTTTGTTTTCGTAGATCAAATATAAATACATTTACTTAAATACGAAGCATTTCGGAAATGTTAAAAACCGGATTATAGTGTACTAATAATTTTCCAAAGAATTAAAAGAACTTAAACTTTTCTGTTTTTGCGCTCTGGACAATGGTATCAGGCTTTCCGGATGCTATTAAGGTATTCATTTATAGAGACAAACTCCATCCTTTTTTACGTAAATTTACTAAGGGCTTTTCGTCATTGAAATATGCGGGAATCTGCAAAGAAATCAGCATTTTTGACATCGTCACCACCGAACTATTTTAACCCTTATGTTGAAAATTCTCTCTATCTGCTGTATAGTTCTATGCTGTTTTGTTATTATTTATGTTTTTACCATTTATATGGAATTAAGGAATTATAAAGACCCTAAAAATGAAAAAGGAAAGAAATTTCCTTATTGAAATTATAAAAGCTTTCTTACCATTTCAATTACTTTATCCAAACTTTCCCCTTCCTGCCCTCCGGCTGTAGCTAGCGTCTTTTGTCCTCCACCGCCACCTTTTATTATATCAGAAACCTTTTCCTTAATAATTTTTCCGGCATCCAGGTTTTTTTCATTAACAATAGATTCTGAAATCCCTATAGCAATAAATGGTTTATTATCAATATAAGCACCTAGTACTGCAACATAATCGGTCAGGTAATTTTTTAGATCAAAACATATTTTTTTTAAAGCCGCAGGGCTATCCACCTCTATTATATCAGCAATAAAGGATAATCCGTTAATATCCTCCGCCTTTTTTATAAGTTCATTTCGGATGTCCACCCCTTGCCTTGATTCCATTTTTTCAATTTTCTTTTCCAGTTGGGTTTTATCATTCTGTAATTTTTCAATTGCCTTTAAAGGGTCCTTAGACTTCAATAATTCCGATGTTTGCTTAAATTGATTCCGGATATCTTCAAAATACGCAATAGCCTTGGCGCCGGTAACGGCTTCAATCCGGCGAACACCTGATGCAATTGAGGACTCCGAACTAATGGCAAATAAACCCACCATCCCGGTATATTCAACATGCGTTCCCCCACAAAACTCTACCGACCAATCTGGATCCATCGTTACTATCCGCACTATATCCCCATATTTTTCTCCAAACAGAGCCATAGCGCCTGTTTTTAATGCTTCCTCCTTAGGTAATTCCCTGATAATAACCGGCAGATTGGTCCTGATTTTTTCATTTACAATAAATTCTATATTTCTTAATTCCTCGTCGGTTATCCTTGCAAAATGGGAAAAGTCAAAACGTAAAAGATCGGGTGAAACAAATGATCCTTTTTGAGAAACATGGTTACCTATTACCTGGCGAAGAGTTGCATGCAGCAGGTGAGTGGCCGTATGGTTATACATTATATGTAACCTTCTTTGCTGATTCACGGTTGCCAAAACAGGAAGTGAAATATCGGCCGGTAATTGATCAGTATAATGAATGATAAGTTCATTTTCTCTTTTTGTATCAGAAACGAGAATTGCTTCATCTCCAAATTTTAAAGATCCTGTGTCGCCAACTTGCCCGCCACTTTCCGCATAAAAGGGTGTTTTTTCTAAAACGATCTGAAATTGTTCTTTCTTTTTCGATTCGACCCTTCTATACTTTGCCACACGGGTCTCTATCGTTAACTCGCTGTATCCAACAAAAAATGTAAGATCGGACTGGGTGACTTCTATCCAGTCCCCTGTTTCTACAGCACTAACCGCCCGGGAACGTTGCTTCTGTTTTTGCATTTCTTTTTCAAACCCCTGGATATCCACAGACAGGTCATTTTCCGCAGCTATTAAATTTATCAGATCTAAAGGAAATCCATAAGTATCCAATAACTCAAAAGCATCCTCTCCTTTTATGAATCTCTCTTTTGTTTCATCCTTTAATATGGTATCAATTATGGTGGCAATTCTTTTCAACCCATTATCCAACGTTCTCAGGAATCCTTCTTCTTCTTCCTTAACCACTTTGGTTATAAAATCAACCTGTTTTATTAATTCGGGAAAAACATTTTCAAACTGCCTGGCAAGTACAGGGACTAATTGAAACAATAAAGGCTTTTTGTGATTGAGATATGTGAAATAATACCTTACGGCCCTTCTTAAAATTCGTCTGATAACATAACCTGCCCCGGTGTTAGAGGGTAACTGCCCATCCGCTATGCTAAAACAGATAGCCCGGATATGATCAGCAATAACCCGGAAGGAAACTGCCTCCCTCCACCTTGCTGTGGTAGCAGAGGAATTAATTTCATGAGCAATGTATTCCTTACCTGTAATCTTTTCTACTTCACTTATAGTACCTGTAAAAATATCAGTGTCATAATTACTCTGCTTATTTTGTAAAACCCTAACCAGTCGCTCAAATCCCATTCCTGTATCCACGTGCCTGGCTGGCAAGGGTTCCAGGCTACCATCTTTTTTCCTGTTATATTGAATGAACACGTTATTCCATATTTCTATTACCTGCGGATGATCATTATTCACCAGCATTTTTCCGTCAATTTGCTTTCTTTCTTCATTAGTCCTGCAATCAACATGTATTTCTGTACAGGGGCCACATGGTCCATTATCCCCCATTTCCCAAAAATTATCTTTCTTATTGCCCATTAAAATTCTGTCGCTATCAATATAATTTTTCCATTCGCCCAATGCCTCTTCATCTTTCGGGAGATTTTCTTTTTCATCCCCTTCAAAAACGGTAATATAAAGCCGGCTCTTGTCCATCTTATATACTTCTGTAAGTAACTCCCAACTCCAGGCTATAGCTTCCTTTTTAAAATAATCTCCAAAGCTCCAGTTTCCTAACATTTCAAACATAGTATGATGATAGGTATCTACTCCTACTTCTTCAAGATCATTATGCTTGCCGCTCACCCGTAAACATTTTTGCGTATCTGCAATTCTTGGATAAGGAGCTTCTTTGTTTCCTAAAAAAATATCTTTAAACTGATTCATTCCTGCATTGGTAAACATCAACGAAGGATCATTTTTTACTACAATAGGAGCAGAAGGAATAATATGATGTCTCTTGGAATGAAAAAAATCAAGAAACTGTTTTCGTATATCTTCGGAAGTCATTTTTATTATTATTTTGTCTGATTGGTACCGCGGTTTCTACGTTAATTGCCTTAATTGCAGCTATAATTGGGTTGATTTTTGCTAATTATCGCCCTATATTTGTTAACCTTGCCCTTTAAAAAATTGTGTCACCTTCTTTAAGCCGGGGGCAAAGGTAAAGATCGCAGATTATTTATAAGTTCCGGAACCAGGACAAAGGCTGGTTTGCTATGAAAAAAATCAAATATTACTATAATACCAATACGTTGCGCTATGAAAAGCTTGAGGTGCCCCTTCAAGTAAAGTTGTTGCGCATTTTTGGTTTTATAGCAGCGGCTGTTTTTACAGCAGCATTAATTTCCTACTTCGCTTTTCAGTTTATTGGATCTCCGAATGAAAAAATATTGCAGGCGCAAAATGAACGACTCCGTGACAGGTATGCAGATCTGAGTGACAAGGCGAAATCACTGGATAAGCAAATGGCGGAATTAGAGAAACGGGATAATAATGTTTACCGGGCCATCTTTGAAGCCAATCCAATTCCTGATAGTGCAAGAGCGAAGGAAATAGAAGTTGAAAAAGAAATTGCAACCGTGGAAGGAATGGCAAATAATCAATTACTATCCTCTATTACCCGCACTTTAGCAACTCTTACCAGCCGGATTAAAGCGCAAAACAAATCCTATTTGCAAATTGATGAGTTGATAAAAAATAAAGAACAACTTTTATCACACACACCCGCCATTCAACCGGTAAGTAATAAAGATCTTAACAGGATAGCTTCTGGTTTCGGATACCGGATTGACCCGGTTTACAAAACAGTAAAAATGCACGCAGGTCTTGATTTTGCGGCACCACAAGGCACCCCGGTTTTTGCAACAGCAAACGGAACAGTTAGTACTGCAGGCAACAAGGGAAATGGATATGGAAATCACGTTATCATTAACCATGGCTATGGATACGAAACATTATATGGGCACATGGTAAAAGTAAAATCACGACCAGGTCAGAAAGTTACCAGGGGTGAGATAATTGGCTGGGTGGGAAACACGGGTAAATCAACGGGTCCTCACTGCCATTACGAAGTGCATAAAAATGGAAATAAAATAGACCCGGTGTATTTCTTCTATAATGACCTGACTCCGGATCAGTTTGACCGCTTGTTAAAACAGGCTGCAGCCTCAAATCAAAGCTTCGATTAAGATAGCATAAATAATTTCAAGCTCTGGATTTGCATTACTCAAAATAATTAAACTTATAAGGTTTGCTTTGGTCTCTCAAAAGAGGGAAAGTGATATCCTTTTTTTCATAGTTGGTATAACCTTTGCAGTGCTGCATACATCCTTGTATCTTTGTTTTAATTGTTATGGACAAGCCTTTTACACAAATCACATTTGATTTTGGTACTATAGCAGAGGAAAAGGAAATTATAATTCCTGAAATTTCTTTACCTGCTGAAGTTCCGGAAGAGAAAATTGGTGAAAAGCCGGCTGAAACCAATACAATAATAATAAATAAGAAATCTACTTCTACCCGGGGTCGGCGCTCACTGAAAGAAGCCGGCATCAGCGCTGATCTTATTGAAATTCCCACTGATGATATTCTGTTTAAGAAGCAATATTATCCAATTGGGGAAGTAGCTATTATGTTTAAGGAAAATCAATCTTTGATACGTTATTGGGAAACTGAATTTGATATACTTCAACCCCGGAAGAACCGAAAAGGCGACCGGTTTTTCAGACCGGTAGATATTAAAAACCTGGTTTTGATTCACGATTTGTTGCGCCGCAGGAAATTTACGATTGAAGGAGCCAAAGACTATTTGAAGAAAAATAAAAACGTTGAAGAGAAGTTTGCAATGATAAAGTCTCTGGAAAATATCAAAGCGTTTTTGCTTGAATTGAAAGCAAGTATTTAGGTTTCCCGATAAAAATCCATTAAATGCAGAAGAAAATTTTTATACAAGATCCCCTTTCTTTTTTATAAAATTGTTCATGCCTGCACCCGCAAGCTCCACTTTCAATTCTTCCATCAGCCTTAGTATTTCAAAATTTATTTGCTCCTTTATGACGTTAAACTCTACTGCAGTTACCGGGGCGGTAAAATAATCTACAAGAATTACAAACGCAGATGAGGTTATATCGTTTAATAAAATAGTGGCATTTTCAATTTCCTTCTGACCGGTTATATTCCTTATCCCTGTAATTAACTGGTCAAGCAAATCAGAAGGTGTTGACAAGCTTAATTCCAGCCTGAGCTCGCCTTTTCGTTGGGTACGCAATGAAAGATTGTCCAGGATACTATCTACCATTTGCTTATTGGGAACCGTAATAAATGTCTTTTGCTCAGTTCGGATACGAGTACTTCTCAACCCTATTTTTTCAACAGTTCCGGTAAAATTTTGAACCTTAACCACATCGCCCATACTAAAAGGTTTGTCAAAAAATATAATAAAAGATGCGATCAGGTTTTCCATACTTTCCCGCAATGCTAATGCAATAGCCGCTGCCACCAGGCTAAACCCAGTAAGTAAATTTCCTATTTTGAATCCAAAAGAAAATTTCAATATCATTAAAAACCCGACGACCGATAATAATACTTTGAAAAAGTCCTTAAAAAAAACGATAAGTTGATTGTCTGTATTGCGTGCTGCCCGAAGCTGAAGTATAATGGAAATAAAATCGATGATCCTAAGTAAAAGACGGATAAATGAAATTATAAGGATTAACGACCCGATGCTTTGAAACAGCTCTTTTGCTGTTACCCTGTAAATATTTACATTCAATTCTTCTGGAAAATTAAGCTCATAAAGAGTAGAAACAGCCACCAGAATTACCAGGAAAAAGCCAAGTGGCTTCGCTACCAGGCTGGTAAATGTTTTCTTATCAACATCCTGCCAGACGGACTTTACAAAATGAAAAATTAAGCCGGCTATATACCAGGCAATATATCTTTTAATAACTATTACAACAGATATAATAATAATCACAATGAAATAACTCCTTAAAGTATTAGCAAACCAGATCCGGTCAAGGAATTCATTCATAGAAAAATAAGTTAAATAGCGAAATTATTGAATCCGGCCAGCATTCGGTTGACGAAAACTGTAAATTTGAATACTACCATTTTTAAAGGCATATAACCGGGTAGAACTAAAGTTGAAAGATTTACTCTGGTAAAGCTCATCAGGCATTTTCCATTCATCAATGCGGAACGTTTTTATATCATAACGATATAATGTATCACCGGCCGAGCCAAAAATATATTTACCGGCTACTTTAAAATTTTGCCACCCTGCAATAAGAATTTTATTTTTTAAAGCCCCGTAATAATCAAATGCAAATATTGCTTTTGAAGAATCATATAGATAAACAAATTGATCCTGATCGAATATTTTTTGAGGAGAGGGGGTGTCTCCAAATAACTGGCGAAAATCGGGCGTTTCTAAAAGTAGTTTTCCATCTTCGTCTATCTTTTTAAGCTTGTTTTCTACTTCATCATACAGCCAAATTTTATTATCATAAGATTGACCAATAGCCCGCACCTGGAAAATATTTTGCTTCCTGAGATCAATTGTATTCCGGACATTCATGAAACGATCCAATACGACAATAGTTGAAAAATCACGGTAAAACAACAGCACTTTTAACGGATTGGAAACATCAATAAGAGTGGCCTGCCCGAATTTTCTTACGTTATTGAAAATAGCCACCGAATCTCCATTTGAATTTACTTTTTTAACCTGGTTGGTACTATTGAGCAGATAAATGTTATCAAGATTGTCTACTGAAAAACCGACAATATCTCCTTTTATAATCTTTATTAATCTAAAAGAACTGTCGGTTTGTCCATCAACTCCAAGGGAGCTGAAAGAAAGAAATAAAAATATAAAAAGGAGTTTGTTCATTCAGTTCCGGATTATTTTGGTTTCATCGTCCTTGTAAGATTTAAGAATCATATCTCTTCCATCAAATTCTGCGTAAGTATAATAACGTATCCAATCCCCTAAATTAATATACCGGCTGTCATTAACTTTTATTTCTATTTCATTTTTTGTTAATTGGTCCTCTGCAAGCATTTGCCCGGGACTGCTTAAAACAATGCGATAATCAATCGGTAAATGTCTATGGCCAAAAACAAAATAATCGATCTTCTTTTTTTGCAATGTTTCTTTGCAATAAGTAATAAGCCATTCCTTTTCTTCCCCAAGGAATATTTCTTCGGATGATCCTGTTAAAGCCCTGCTGCGCCGGCTGAGATAATTAGCAAGTCCCATCCCTACTACAGGAGGCAAAATACCAAAAATCCATTGGCATAGCGGATTGCGAAAAATTTTCTTTAGCCGTTTATAACCATGATCTCCCGGGCCTAATCCATCACCATGGCCAATTAAAAATTTTTTCCCGTTTCTATCAAACTCCTTCTCTTTAAAATATACCGGGATATTTAATTCTTGCTTAAAATAATCCTTCATCCACATATCATGATTACCTACAAAAAAATGGATCGGTATGCCTGCATCTGATAATTCGGCCAGCTTGCCCAGCAATCTTACAAATCCTTTGGGTACTACCTGCCTGTATTCATACCAAAAGTCGAACATATCCCCTACTATAAATATTTCAGCAGCTTCATTCTTTATATCATTTAAAAATTGAACGATGATCTTTTCTCTTTCCAGGCTGGATGCGTAGTCCGGTGCGCCGAGATGAAAATCAGAGATAAAAAATATTTTTTTCCCGGAAGGAATTTGCATAGAACAAATATAGTCAGAAGAAGGATTTGTATTTTATATTGCAGGAGAGGATTGTAGCTCCATTCCAATGAATATTATGCAGGAAGAATAGAATTGAATGGTAATAGCTAGCTAGCTACTTTTCTGCCTGATATATTCTAACAAGTCTCCTGAATCTATTACCGGCTTCCCCGAAATGTCGCCATTATACCAATAAATCCAAGCAGGAACAATTGCATCATTTATAAATATATCAGCAATTTCCCTACGGTACAGGGGTTGCTCATGTTGCTCTACCAAAACCCCTTCATAATCGTCTAATTGTGCAATAGCATAAGAAAATTCTTTTTCGTTTTTAACCAGGTATAATTCACCAACAATGAAAGAATCCTCCTGAACCGGAACTGCAGCAGGATACTCGCCCGTATCATACATTCTGCCCTTTACTTTAGCTTTTCCAAAAAGGTTAAAGTATTTCCTGATGTATTCATAAGCCTCGCTTTGAAATCCACTTAGCAACGAACCGTATACAAAAACATAATAAGAAGCATGATTTGTCATACCCTAAAAATACAAAGGCCTTGTCAATAATATCAGGATTCTACAAGGAATAAATACACTTCTTTTGGACCATGCACACCCACTACAAGTGTTTTTTCAATATCAGCTGTTCTGCTGGGACCCGTGGCAAACGTAATGAGAGAGGGCAAATCGGCTTTATATTTTTCTTTTACTAATTGCAGTGCGTCTTTTAAATCATAAACCATTTGATGAGAATAGGCAATACAAATATGTACTGGGGCGTATATACTGGCTGACCTCCCGCTTACCTGCGCAGAACTCATTACAATGGTTCCTGTTCTGGCTACCATACATTCGCAACCAGTGATGGAAACATCGCAGTCAGCAAGCCCGGTTTTTATTATACGTTCAAATAAACCCAAACCTGCCACTTTTATCAGCTCATCTTCCAGGCAAAAAACTTTTTGCCAATTCATTTTTTTTACCAGGCTGGTTAATTGAAATGCAAGTTCCTGTTCATTAATACAATAAATAAACCTGCCCTGTAATTTGGAAAATTGCTCCGCAAATTCGATTTCTTTTTCTTGATGTGCCGGATGAAATACAGATTCATTTCCTTCGCTTTTTGGAAATGGAAGAGGCGTTGATTGACTCAACGCCTTTCTTATTTTTTTAAGAATGTTCTCTTTAGAAGGAGAAATATTCATCCCAAAATATTAAAATTTTATTTATGGTAATGCCTTATTGGTAACCCCACTGTCATAAGGAGGTACACCGGCCGATATTTCACCTGTTTCATTGGGTATTATGTCATCATCAACATCCAGTGTCTTCTTCTCTTCATAGGGGCGTTTCCCGATTAAAGCTTCTACATCACTTTGAAATAAAACCTCTTTATCCAATAGGGCCTCCGCCAGTTTGATAACCTGCTCTCTTTTTTCCTCCAGTAATTTTTTGGTTCTAACATAAGATACATCAACCAATTTTCTTACTTCTTCATCAATCAGCTTGGATGTTTCTTCAGAATATGGCTTAGTAAATGAGGTTTCCTGTTGTGGATCATAAAAACTTACATTACCCACCTTATC
The DNA here is from genome assembly GCA_041743125.1 of Chitinophagaceae bacterium. GTDB lineage: Bacteria > Bacteroidota > Bacteroidia > Chitinophagales > Chitinophagaceae > Terrimonas_B. The sequence continues at coordinate 30,402 of JBGTNK010000187.1, read as the reverse complement.
ATTCATTCCGTATACGGTTACCATTGCGTAGGCAATACGGGTAATTTGCTGCAGATCATTTTGCGCTCCGGTAGAAATTTTTCCAAAGAAAATATCTTCGCTTGCTCTGCCTCCCAATGTCATGGCGATCTGGTCATTTAACTGATCGGTATTATAAAGATATTGCTCCTTGGGAGTATACTGGGCATAGCCAAGAGCTGCAGTTCCTCTTGGAACAATAGTAACTTTTAACAATGGGTACGCATGTTCTAAAAACCATCCACAAATAGCATGACCAGCTTCATGATAGGCGATAATCCTCTTTTCATCAGGAGAAATGATTTTATTCTTTTTTTCTAATCCTCCTATTACTCTGTCTACTGCATCCTGAAAATCCTGCATATCTACAGCTTCTTTACCATTTCTTGCTGCAATCAAGGCAGCCTCATTACATACATTGGCTATATCAGCTCCCGCAAAACCCGGAGTTTGCTCAGCCAGTTTGTGGACATCTAATTTCTGAGATATTTTGATCGGTTTCAGGTGAACTTTGAATATTGCTTCACGTCCTTTTACATCGGGTTTATCTATTGAAATCTGCCGGTCAAAACGGCCCGGCCGGAGTAAAGCTGTATCTAATACGTCAGGTCTGTTGGTAGCAGCCAGAACAATTATACCTGTATCGGTTCCAAAACCATCCATTTCAACCAGCAATTGGTTGAGCGTACTTTCTCTCTCATCGTTACTCATCATGGCATTTTTTCCCCTCGCTCTGCCGATAGCATCAATTTCATCAATAAAAATTATGCAGGGAGCTTTTTCTCTTGCCTGTTTGAATAAGTCTCTTACCCTGCTTGCTCCTACACCCACAAACATTTCTACAAAATCAGAACCGCTCAAACTAAAGAAAGGAACCTGGGCTTCCCCTGCCATTGCTTTTGCAAGCAAAGTTTTACCTGTTCCCGGGGGGCCTATCAATAATGCACCTTTAGGAATTTTGCCTCCTAAAGCCGTATATTTTTTCGGGCTCTTTAAAAAATCTACAATTTCCATCACTTCCACTTTCGCTTCATCAAGCCCGGCTACATCGGCAAATGTTATGTTCACCTTAGTTCCTTTATCAAATAAGGTTGCTTTTGATTTACCAATGTTAAAAATGCCTCCCGGCCCTGCGCCTCCGCCTGCGCCACCTCCCATTTTGCGCATAAGTAATATCCAAAGGCCCACAAAAAGCAAAATGGGTAACAAAAACGAGATGGATTTGCTAAACCAATCACTTTCGGTATCTACTGTGCCCACATCTTTTATTTCGGGATTCGCTGCGTAAAACTCACGCATATCATCTTTAAAAGAATCTCCTGAAACGATCTTGAAATTCAAATGAGGTCCTTCAGCAGTAGATTTGCCAATTCCCGTTTCCAGCTTATCAGTGTATTTGGGTAAGGAGGGTTTTTTTAAATGAATTTTAACCAAGTTGCGATTAGAAATTACAACGTATTTATCAACGTCACCTGATTTTAGTATTTGCTGAAAATATTCCTGATCTATAGTTGCAGTACTGGATGAAAACGGGCCTCCGAATAACTGGAAGCCAATAAGAACAGCAAAAATAATAGCGTAAATCCAGTATATACTGAATTTGGGTCCCTTGCGTGGAGGCTGGTTCGGATCCTCTCCACCCGGGGGGCGATTTCCAAAGCGGGGTGAGCTGTTTTTCTCTTTTTTATTATAGGATGGTTCCTGCGACATATTTTTCTTTATTCCTGCTATTTAATAATTATTGATAAAAAAAGTTCGATATCCAGATATGTTTAACATTCGTCATGCTTCTCAGACACCGCATCACTCCACATTTCCTCAAGTTTATAGAATTTCCGGTTCTCTGAAAGCATAATATGCACTACTACATTAACGTAATCAACCAATACCCATTGTAAAGACTGAAATCCTTCATGATGGTAAGGATCTTCATCACAATTTGTCTTCACCTGATCTTCAACATTATCAGCAATTGCCTTGATCTGTGGTTGGTTTCCCGCCTCGCAAATGATAAAAAAATCCGCCACGGCTTCATTTATCTTACGCAGGTCGAGGGAAATAATATTTTCCCCTTTCTTTTCCTGAATAGCTGCAATAATGGTTTTGATAATCTTAGAACGATGAGTTAACCTGTTTGCACTCTTATTTTTACGGGTAGATAATACTGCAAGTTGTTCCAATAAATGACATTAATTTAGTTATAGTTTCATGTTTTGTGGGTCTGAAGTTTTTTGGAAATGGATATCTAAACTATTCAGCCTTACCCCGAAACACATTTACTTTGCTCAAAAATAGCAATTAATTGCCAAAACCCTCCTTATACCATTCTATTGGATTGCCATTTACTGAGCTAATTTCCGTTGATAGTACCAACAATTATGCCCTGAGTCAACTACATGCGGGTTTGACACACCATGGCGAAGCCTTTTTTGCTCATGAGCAAACTGCAGGAAAGGGACAAAGGGGCAACATATGGACAACCGAAAAGGAATCAAGCATTATTTTGAGCGTGGTAATGAATCCCTATCCATTGCAATTAGCGCATCAATTTCAATTAAGTGCCTGCATCGCTGTTTCTGTCTGTGAATTTCTTCAAGGCTACATAGGTAATGAGTGTAAAATAAAATGGCCAAATGATTTATACTGGTGCGACAGAAAGGCAGGAGGGATCCTGATTGAGAACATTATAGGAAAATCGAGTGAAATAAAAGAAAGTCAAGAATCAGGAAATCATTTCCGGGACTCTAACGAACATATTGCAAATATTCAAAATCCAGTTGCCGGTTGGCTATGGGCCGTAGTGGGTATTGGAATAAATATCAACCAGGGAAATTTTCCAAAAGAATTAATAAATCCAGTTTCTCTGGTGCAAATAACCGGGAAAAAATACAACCCCCTTTTATTGAGCCAAGATCTTTGTGTTTTCATTAAAAAAAATTTAAAAATACTGGTGGATACCAGCTTTGAGGAAATTTACCATACTTACCAATCACATCTCTACAAAAAAAACGAACAGGTAAAGTTTAAAAAAGGTAATCGTGTATTTGAAGCAACAATAAAGTCTGTTTCGCCTTATGGAGAATTAGTGATACAGCATGCTTTTGAGGAAAAAGTTCGGTTTGGCGAAATAGAATGGATCATTACACCAGACAACCCATAAATTATTGTAATTTTTGAGGCAACTTTTGATTTTTTTTTACGATTTAATCTGAAACCAACCAGAATTGCTATCCGGGCAGGAATTGGAAATACACATCAGGGGATGCGCCCTGAATAAGAGGGAGAGTCAAAAAAAAATATATAGATCTTTCTACGGGTATGCTATGTCTATTTGCCATCGCTATACAAGTCATGAAGAAAATGCAATTGAAATCCTGAATGACGGATTTCTAAAAGTGTTTGTAGAAATATACAGGTTCAAACCTGCATATACAGATACCATGAGCTCATTTAAAGGGTGGCTGCGAAAAATCATGATTTATACAGCTATAGATCATTTCAGGAAAAATCAAAAGCATAGAATGACCCTGGAGCTGAATGAATCTTACATGCACCTTCCCTCCAGGGAAGAAGATTCCGTATCCAAAATATCTTACCAGGAAATAATTAATGCAATCAAATACCTGACACCGGGATACAGAACGGTTTTAAATCTTTTTGTAATTGAGGGGTTTAGTCATGAAGAAATATCAAAGGAAATTGGAATTTCCGTGGGTACTTCAAAATCAAACCTGGCGAAGGCCAGAAAACAATTACAAAAAATTTTGTATGAACAAAATGAAATAACAAGAAAAAATGTGGTCTGACGAGATACATAAAAAATTTGAAAACGCCGATGAAAGCGCTAATCCCGCCTATAAGGAAAAAGCGTGGGATAATATGGAGGAGCTTCTGGATAAACACATTCCTGTTAATAACAGGCGACGAAGAATAATTCTATTTTTATTACTTCCTTTACTGCTTACTGGATCCGCACTATTCTTTATTTTGACGAAAAAAGAAAAAAATCCAATTATCGGGCAAACCAATTTGAGCATTAAATCTTTTCCTGCTGACATCAAATTATCAGATAAAAAAAGTGTTATGCCTCAACCTACTGAAAATCCTATTTTGGCTCCGGGGAAGAAAGGAATAGCTGCTTCAGATGATCGTTTCATTTTGGAAACAAAACAACAAAACCTGCTTATCACCCCAAAAAAGAAAACTCAAAGTGGAACCCAACCTGCCTATTCCTTGAAAACAACACCTTTAGAATTTTCCTCACATCAAGACTCTGAAGAAAAGAAAAATAAACTCACCCGTGATGTGGCTAAAAACGATCCAGAGCCATCAATTAAATTGCAACCTGCTAGCACGATCTTGCCAGAAAAATATACCACTAATTCTATTTCACCTGAAAAATTACCTGCGGATCAACAAATGATTTCAATTGAAGATATTCACTCCGAAGATTCTGCAGACAAAGATCCGGAACAACGGGTAGGCCAGGTTAAAAATAGTAAGCTTAAAGCAGCTGATAAATTCCGTATAAATTTTTCTTTTGGTCCTGATATCAGCAGTGCAGGTTTTAGGAATCCTGGCAAAGTTAAAATGCAATTGGGTGTTGGCATTAGTTATGAAATATTAAATCACCTGGTACTCAAAACTGGATTTTTTGCAGGGTATAAAATTTATTCTGCTGACTCCGCAAGTTATCATTCTCCATACAGAATAAACCGTCTCCAAAAAATAGAAGCCAATTGTTTTATTTACGAAATACCTGTCAACTTGCAATATAATTTTAATTCAACTAAAAACCGAAATTGGTTCATTGCTGGCGGGGTTTCTTCTTACATCATGAAGAAAGAAACTTATGGGTATTTCTACAAAAACGCCTGGGGCCAACCTCAATATTACAAACATACATATCGAAATAAGAACTCCCATCTTCTTGCTGTCCTCAATTTTTCCGGAGGATACCAACACCAATTATCAGACCGATTATCACTTATGACCGAACCTTACTTAAAAATTCCAATTCAGGGGATAGGCGTTGGAAAAGTAAAATTAAATAGTGGCGGTATTTTGTTTACAGTGGGCTACAAACCCTTTGTAAAAAAATAATTATAATTTCTACTTTTAAAATATCAGGCAACTTTTTTTTGAATGACTTCGATTTTATAGAACTGGGAATGTGTCTTTTTCGTAACTATAAAAGGAATGCCGATGATAAAATTATTTTTAAAAAGGGTCTATGCTGGAATTGTCATTAGTTTGATCATTATTGCCTGCAGTAAAAGCAGTAGTGGTGACAACCCTTCCCCGACAAACCCCTGCGCTAATGTAAATATCAACCTGACAGCCACCGTTACCGATGCTACTGCCTGCCAGAATAATGGTTCTATTAATGCGACAGCAACAGGTGGCTCAGGTTTCACCTATAGTATTAATGGAACAAGTTTCCAGGCATCCGGAAGCTTTGCCAGTGTAGCGCCAGGCTCTGTAACCGTTACAGCCAAGGATGCTAATGGCTGTACTAAAACCACCACCGTTACTGTAGGGTCGGCAGGAGTAGCCGGAGCAAAATTTTTAGCTGTGAAAGCCCTGATACAGGCTAATTGCCAGAGTTGTCATAATAATACAATAGCCAACGGAGGTATGAATTGGGCTGTTGATTGCAATATTGTTGCTAACAGTGGAAGAATAAAAGTAAGAGCAGTAGATGAAGGTACCATGCCGCCCACCGGGCCGCTTTCACAAAGCGATAAGAATAAGATTACTGACTGGATCAATGCCGGTGGAAAATTTATAGATTAAGATAATCCGACCATTAATGTTCCATACGCAAAGGGTTCTTGTAAAAACAAGAACCCTTTTTCTTAAACCAACTGATCATGCTATGAAAGCTATTTCAATTTTTCTTCTTCCAAAAAAGATTAAAATCCCTTGAGATGGTAAACCCCCAGCGATACTGACCTTTACTCCAGGAAGTAACGGTACGCGGAATAAACCTGTTCTCCAGGATTTCTGTTGCATTGGTAAAATTTAAATGAAAAACGTGGCCTTCTGTCAACAACTCAACTCCCACTCCCAATGCATCGTAAAACCGGATACCCTGAGTTTTAAAGAAGTCAATACTTGACTGACTGCGGAACGTATGGAAATAATCAATCAATACGCTAAACCTGCCTTTTACTGGCAAACGGAAAGCACCACCTAAGGCAAAAAGTGTTTTCTCATCATCAGTGATCACATAATTTCTGTGAACTAATGTGGGACTTACCTGCAGGCTTACTTTCCCGAACCGCCTTGCTAAAAGCAGCTGAAGCGTTTGGCTCAGGCGATCAGAAAAATTATCAAACGAATTTTCCTGGCCCGGAAAATTGCTTTTCTTCATAGCAGATACTACCGCATTGCCAAACAGAGTAAGGGATAAAGGATGCCGGGAGTCTTCGGCCTGGCGCAGAACCCTGTATTTAAATCCCAATTCGTAAAGTTGCTGAACCGGTCCTGCTCCTTTAGATCTGGCAGCTATGAGATTGATGCGATCACTCAATCCATAATGAAAACCAATTCTCACATCCGTTGCGTTGTCAAGTCCAAAGAAATTTTTTATGCCGCCATTATCTCCGGCAATGTCTCCAAAATTATGAGTGACCTTAAATTCCAGGATGCCCTTTGAAATCAGTTCTACCGTATTAGCATTTATAAGCCGGGATGAAGAAAAAATCCATATGTAATCAGGTTCCTGTTTTTTTTGCTGAAAAGAATTACTCTCCTTTCTCACAATGATGGAATCCTGCGCTAAACTCTTAAGTCCAATAAAAAGCAATATCAATCCGGCAACTTTATACATGAGTTTTTTATTTTACCTCTAAACGGAAGGATAAAATAAGTGGTTGCCTGCCAGGGTACCTGTTCTAATTGTGCTTTTTAAACGGGATGGGATTCAAGCGCTGGTTTGAGCTTTATTGAAACGGTGAGGCACAATTTTTTAACCCAATTCTTCCCATACCTGAACAATTTCTTCCGCATGTGCTTTATTCCTGGGGCGAAGGAAAATTTTTTTTATTATTCCTTTTTCATCCAGTACAAATGTGGTGCGGTGAACACCCATGTAGTTATTTCCAAACATTTGCTTTGCACCCCATACTCCATATTTATTCAGGATAACATGGGAAGGATCAGCCAGCAGAATAAAAGGGAGTGAATATTTTTTTTCAAATTTCTTGTGGCTTTCAGGTTGATCGGGGCTAATACCGATTACTTCAAACCCTTTCTTTTTTAATAAACCAAAATTGTCTCTCAGGTTACACGCCTGTATGGTACAGGTAGGTGTATCGTCTTCAGGGTAAAAAAATACAATAACTTTCTTGCCCTTATAATCTGATAATGATACGGTTTTACCATTTTGATCAGTTCCGGAAAATGCAGGCGCTTTATTTCCTTCTTTAAGAGTTATTCCCTTGAATGCCGGGAGTGGTGCCTTGGCTGCCATTTCTTCTGATTATGTTTTTTAAGAATGTTTTAATAATGCCGGCAACCCGGAAGGAACACATTACCTCCGCTTTTTCGTGCTGGTTCTCTTTTTCGCCGGAGGTTTCTGATATGGGTATCGCTTAAACCACCATGTTTTTGTCGTTGAATTTCCTGCCAAATCTTCTACTACAACCTTCAATTCGTGAACGCCATAAGGGCATCGCTCATCAAATTCATAGATAAAAATGCGTCCCTTGTCATTGGTGAATTTTAACCATTTCCCATCCAATTCGGCCCGGAAATTTTTTATCTCAAAATTATCGCGGGGTTGAAAAGTTATTCTCGGGGAACCGCTGAGGTTTATTGTATCTCCTCTCCCCAATTCGTTAATAACCGGTGGTTCCAAATCAAGAAACGCCTGGAATTTTCCAAAATTATTAAAATCCGCTGCCATAAATCCATTATGTATTGCAGCCTTTCGAAACGTCTTTTTATCCCCGTATTCAGCCCGGATGATGACCTTGTTATACCATTTCCCTGGTAATGGCTCGGAAGACTTTATTCTTAAAGTAAAGGAACTATGCACCGGTATTTCCGGATCATTAAGAACGTGAAGAGCAGAAAGTGAACCGGCAGCTGGCTTATGGATAGAGTAATATTTTGCAGGAATGGTATCATACATACAATGTTCCGGCAGGTACACTTCAAAATCCGGCTTTTCCAGGATATTAACACTGCCAGGATAAAAATGCGGTGGTGCAGCAGAGAGATTTTTTATTTCACTTAAAGCTTCATCCCATTGAATTAAAAAATTCAGATCAGATGAATTACCATAAGCATCCGTAATCTCAATCCTGACATTATGTTTATTGGTATCTGAAAGGATCGCTGTGCCATCGCCATCAATCCATTTATAAACAGAGCTGGTATCGCCCGGCAATGGCGACAGATGTTGGAAATAAGGTCCGCCATTATATTTATGCTTATAATCAATATGAGCATTCATGTATTCTGTCTCGTCATAACCAATATTATCTAATTCAAAACCAGATATCGCTTTTCCGTCAATAAAAAGTTTAGCGGAATATATCCCATCCTGGTTGGCCGAACCACTAATTCTGTCATAGGCTTGTATAGCAAAACTGACCTTGGAAGAACCAGTTTTCAAAACTGGCAAAGCCGGAATACCATAATCGGTCCCTGATTTTCTAACACTATAAACTTTAGGGCTTTGCCCGTATACACTAATCCGGCGGTCATATACAGACATTTTAATAAAAACTGGCGGCACATTATCCTGTATAGGAAGGCCAAACAACAAAGGGTTGAGGCACTTTTCTGTTTTAGTATCCCGAATTTCAAAATGAACATGGGGACCCTGAGATCCTCCTGTTGTTCCACTGTATGCTATAAAACTTCCTTTACTTACGGGAAATTGCTCTGGTGTAAGTTCAAGGTCAATGGCCCAGGTTTGACGTTTATATTGTTCTTCATCAACATATTTTTCCAACGCAGGGTTAAAATCATTTAAGTGGGCGTACAAGGTGGTGAAACCATTAGGATGGTGAATAAATATAGCACGACCAAATCCAAATGGCCCCACTCTTATCCGGGAAATATAGCCTGAAGCGGCAGCGTATACCTGCTGGTTTACTTTTTGCGCTGTTCTGATATCAAGGCCCATATGCCAGTGATTGTTGCGCAACTCACCAAGATTAGCAACAATTTCTGGTCTTAGGTTTAGCGGCCAACGAAAATAACCCTGGGGATATCTATTAGTTTCTGATTGGGCGAGGATAAGAAGGTAATGAAGGATTGAGATAACTGACAATAAAACTTTTCTATGCATGCGGCAAAAATAACGTACCTGTTTTAACTGATCCATTATACAGCTGGCCTTTCAAAAAAATAAAAACACATTTTTAAATAATAAAATTGTTGGAAGACGAATTCATTGGCTTGCCGACGGCTGGATGTAATAATTTTCTATTACTTATTAACAGAACATTAATCATAATCATCAACTTAGTCTATAGGTAATTGTTAACTAATTACAAATATTTCTGGCACGAAATTTTATAATTTAAACCCAAATTGATTACTCCTTAAAAGGAAAACATGAAACGCATTATTTCTACATTATTATTTAGCATGATCATGATCGCCGGATTGTTTATCGGCATGGTAAAGGGCCAGGAGGTTCGTAACAGGTGGATAAGCAAAATGAAATTCAAGCACGAAGAACGGAAGGTTAGCCACAAATTGCTTCCCAGGGAAGGAATATTGCTTGATGAAATTGAAGAGGCCACTTATCATAGTTAATTAAAAAAAATTTTTACGATCGTGATGATTTGATTGTCACCAAACGATTGTATGTTATATAAAAAAAGAAGCAGGGAACCCTGCTTCTTTTTTTATTTGAAGGATTCGCCATGGCTACCAAAACTTTTTTTGGACTGCACCTGCAAAACGGTTCGATTCCCTTAGTTTTGCGCAATTTGTTTAACCGCTACAAAAGCGTTCACTAAGAAGAAAACCCATTCAGATTAAAATGCCAAGAGATACTTCTATTCGTTCAGTCCTGATCATAGGTTCAGGTCCAATCATAATCGGGCAAGCTTGTGAATTTGACTACTCCGGTACCCAGGCTGCCCGAAGCCTTCGTGAAGAAGGAATTAAAGTTTATCTTATTAATAGTAACCCGGCCACCATTATGACCGATCCGATGATGGCGGATAAAGTTTACCTGTTACCATTAACCGTAGAAAGTATTGAAAAAATATTAGAGGAAATCCAGGTTGATGCCGTCTTGCCTACAATGGGTGGACAAACTGCCCTTAACCTTTGTAAAGAAGCCGAGGATCTTGGCATCTGGCAAAAGTTTGCAGTAAGACTTATCGGCGTTGACATTAAAGCAATTGATAAAGCGGAGGACAGGGAAAAATTCAGGCAGTGGATGATCAGATTAAAAGTTCCTGTTGCTACTGCAAAAACAGCAAATTCCTTTTTGGAAGGCAAAGAATTTGCCCAGGAAATTGGATTTCCGTTGGTCATTCGTCCATCCTTTACACTTGGAGGCACCGGCGGTGGTTTTGTAAATGATAAATCAGAATTGGATGAGGCCTTAAACAGGGGATTACAGGCATCTCCCATTCATGAAGTGTTGGTTGAACAGGCCGTATTGGGATGGAAAGAATTTGAACTAGAATTACTGCGGGATAGTGCCGATAATGTTTGTATTATCTGCACGGTTGAAAATTTTGATCCCATGGGAGTTCATACCGGCGACTCAATTACCGTTGCTCCATCCATGACTCTCAGCGATACGGCTATGCAGCTGATGCGAAACACAGCTGTGATGATGATGAGGGACTTGGGAAATTTTGCCGGCGGCTGCAATGTTCAGTTTGCCCTTAATCCAAATACAGAAGAAATTATTGCCATTGAAATTAATCCCAGGGTGAGCCGGTCATCAGCCCTTGCTTCTAAAGCAACAGGATATCCCATTGCAAAGATTGCTGCTAAGCTTGCTATTGGTTATAACCTTGACGAACTGGAAAACCAGATCACCAAAACCACTTCAGCGTATTTTGAACCTGCATTGGATTATGTAATTGTAAAAATGCCCCGTTGGAATTTTGATAAATTCAAGGGCGCCAACGATACCCTGGGATTGCAGATGAAAAGCGTGGGTGAAGTAATGGCGATTGGCCGTAGTTTCAATGAAGCCATTCAGAAAGCCTGTCAAAGCCTTGAAAATAATGCGGTAGGTTTAGGATACTATGGCAAAAGCCTGATGCATGCTGAGGAGTTGTTTGATTATATTAAGACCCCAAAATGGGACCGGATTTTCCGCATTAAAGATGCACTGATGGCTGGCATATCTGTAGGTTCTATTTCGAAGGCAACAAATGGTATTGACCGCTGGTTTCTTTATGAAATACAAAAGATCTGCAATATCGAAAAAGAGTTGGCAAAATATGATCTTGATAATTTGCCTATAGACTTATTAAGAGAAGCCAAAGTAAATGGCTTCAGTGATGAGCAGATTAGCCGGATACTGCAACACGATGATGAAGATGAAGTATATGAAAAAAGAAAGGCAGCCGGCATTATCAGGGTTTTTAAGATGGTGGATACCTGTAGTGCAGAGTTTGAAGCAAAGACCCCATACTTCTATTCCACGTTTGAGGCCCACTCTATTAAGAATTCTGATGGAGCACTTGCATCCAACGAGTCAAAGGTTACTGATAAAAAGAAAATAATTGTATTAGGTAGTGGCCCCAACCGCATCGGGCAGGGAATAGAATTTGATTATTGTTGTGTGCATGGTTTACTTGCCATCAAAGAATGTGGCTATGAATCCATCATGGTCAATTGCAACCCCGAAACTGTGAGTACTGATTTTGACATGGCAGATAAATTATATTTTGAGCCCGTATTCTGGGAACATATTTGGGAAATAATTGAACATGAAAAACCCGAAGGTGTAATCGTTCAGTTAGGAGGACAGACGGCCTTGAAGTTGGCGGAGAGGTTACATAAAAAAGGTATAAAGATTATAGGAACCTCTTACGACAGTATGGACATTGCTGAAGACCGGGGCCGGTTCAGCGACCGGTTAAAAGAATTAGATATCCCTTATCCCGACTATGGTACAGCAGAGGATGTGGATGAAGCTATCAGCGTAGCAAATAAAGTGGGCTATCCTGTATTGGTACGTCCTTCTTATGTATTGGGCGGGCAACGGATGCGGATCGTTATCAATGATGAGGATGTTGAGAAAGCGGTGGTAAGTTTGTTAAAGCATCTTCCCGGCAATAAGATATTAATTGATCATTTTCTAGACCGCTGCCAGGAAGCGGAAATTGATGCAATTTTTGATGGAGACGATTTTCATGTAATGGGGGTGATGGAGCATATAGAACCGGCCGGTATACATAGTGGCGACAGCAATGCCGTGTTACCGCAGTTCAACCTGTCACCGCTGATTGTACATACGATGGAGGAATATGCAGAAAAAATTGCCAGGGCTTTACAAATAAAAGGACTTATCAACATTCAATTTGCCATTAAGGATGGTAAGGTATATGTAATAGAAGCCAATCCACGGGCATCACGAACCACTCCGTTTATTGCAAAAGCTTACGAGATACCTTACCTCAACATAGCCACCAAAGTAATGATAGGGGCCAACAAGCTAAAAGATTTTACTTTCGAAAAGAAATTAAAAGGGTTTGCCATCAAAGAGCCGGTATTCAGCTTTGATAAATTCCCGGGTGTAAGCAAGGAGTTGGGGCCCGAAATGAAAAGTACCGGTGAAGCCATCCGGTTCATTAAGGATTTAAGAGATCCCTATTTCAGACAATTGTATAGGGACAGAAGTATGTATCTGAGCAGATAATTTCACTTCGGTTGCAACCTCCTTCTGTTTTACAAGATTTAACCATTTGTAAAAAATTCATTTTTAATAGGAGTATTGCAAATTTGTAATTTTAGGCAATGAAAAGTGAAATACAATCAATCATCAGCAATCTGGAAAATACGTTAGATGGAAGTCCATGGTTTGGCCGTCCTGTATTCGCACTTCTTCGTGAAATAGATACATCCCAGGCCCATAAAAAATTATCACCTTCTTCGCATTCAATGATGGACCTGTTATATCATATGATTACCTGGTCCGATTTTACCCTGAAAAGAATTGAAAAAGAAAAGATCAATGATATGGCTGCATTTGAAAAAATGGATTGGCGTGAAATTAACCCAAATACTCATGATTGGGATGAAGCACTTGCAGAACTTATTGCCACCCATCAGCAAATCATCGCTTTACTCCTTTCTAGAGAGGACTCTTTCCTGGATGAGATCGTCGATTACCGCGAATATAATTTTCGGTATTTATTAAATGGATTGATTCAGCATAATATTTACCACGTAGGCCAGGTGGCCTTGCTATCTAAACTTCTTGCCTGAATAAATTAAACCTCCACAATTTTATTCCTTATCGCATACATCACTAAACCTACCCGGCTGTGAATTTTTAGTTTTGTAAAAAGGGCCTGGCGGTAGTCATCGATTGTCCTGTAACTAAGAAACATTTTTTCTGCAATTTCTTTATAGGATAATTCAGAACAAGTCCATCTTAAAAATTCTCTTTCTCTTTCATTTACTATTGCCGGTTTAAGATCCGTTTCAGGATCATTATGCAATCCACTTACTAATTTACTTGACACATATTCCGAGAGGTAAACATTTTTATTAATGATGGCATCAAGGGCTTCTTTCAATTCTTTTGGATCCGCATTTTTTAATAAATATCCTTTTGCGCCCAACCGGAATATTTTTATAATCGTTCTTTCATCACTAAGCATGGATAAGGTCAACACTTTGATTTGGGGATATTTCTTACGCAGCCACTGGGTTGTTTCAAAACCGTCCATTTCTGGCATATTAATATCCAGCAATACGATGTCCGGCAATACATTTTTAGCTATTTTTTCAATCAGGTCTTTACCATTATCAGCTTCCATTACTACGGTATATCCTTCAAAAGTATTAATCAGCTTACCCAATGCGCTACGCAGTAAACTATGATCGTCTGCAATTGCAACTTGTATATTTTTCACGCTTTTTATCATGATCATTAATCTGGTTCTAAGGGAAGTTCTATCAGAATTGTTGTACCATTTCCCTGAACACTATTCATGGTCAGGTCAGCACCTATGAGTTTTGCCCGGTTGAACATACTTTTCAAACCTACACCACTTGACGAATTTGCAGATTTCTTTTTTTGCGATACATCAAAACCGGCACCATTGTCCCTGATCTCCATACTGAACAGATATTCCTCATAAATGAGATTTACTGTTAATTCAGTTGCTTTGGAATGTTTCAAAATATTATTTACTGCTTCCTGAAAAATCCGGAATAAAAAAATTGACTTCTGGTCATTAAATTCAATTTCTGTTCCTGACTGATGAAATTGAACCTGCAAGATACCTGCATTTTTTAAAGCATATAATTCATACCGGATAGACTCCGCCAAACCTACCTGAGCTATACGATCAGAATGCAATCCTTTAGTAAGATTGGAAAGGTCAACGATGGCTTTATTTAAAATTTGTTGTGAATTTTGAAGTTGCTCAAAGGCATTGTGATCCTTGTCAATTGGAAGCACGGAAAGGGACAGTTTGGCTACGGATAGCATTTGACCGATATTATCATGCAACTCCTGGGCTATTGTTTTAAAAGTATTTTCCTGTATTTCAAGTTGGGAGCGCAGGGCTTCCTTTTCGTACATATCCTTTATTTTTTCCATCTCCTGCTCCTGCTTCTGTTGCCTTCGCTGATATAAAAAAAGGATAGTAACAATAAAGCCAACTAATAATAATCCCAGGATGATACCTATGATTGAGACGAAATAAATTTCCTGGTTTTGATCCGGCATAAAAAGGCGATCGTAAATAAAGTATATAAAAAACAATTCAAGATAACGATAATAGCAAAAAAATTCTTGATAATAAGTTTCGAAATCCCGCTTAAATAATTTGTAAGACCATATAATGGAAAGCCACAACAATAAAAAAATAATAGCCCTGAACAGATCCAAAAGGCCGGGTTATTTTTTAAATTGACCGACTTAGGAAGTTTAAATAATTCGAAGAAATAATAGATACAGAATCCAACAATCAGAAGGCAACCCAGAGCATATGTTACAGTATGGAATGCATTCATCTTCTGAATAAAAATGATATTAATTACAGCGATCAATAAATAAAATAAAAGGGTAATCACTACCGCCTTTTTAATTTTTTTATTGGTGATAATTATCCTTATAACAAACAGGTAAAAACAAAACTCAAAAACGGTAAAAAAATTATATAGCCAAAGGTTATTCTTATTTATTGAAAGCAGGTAAGAACCAAAAAACTCAGCTATTAACGTTGCCAATAAAAAGGGTGGAAAATATTTTAAATAATAAAAGAACTCTTTTGTTGTAAAATAAACAGAAAGGCTTGCCAGAAAACAAAACGAAATCATGTAAAAATAAACAGGTAAGAAGGACATCTATAACTTTAAAGATTTAAATGTAAGTCTATAAAAATTAATACCTCCAGATTAACAGGAGGTATTATTTTAAAAGGAATCTCGTGTATTAAGCGACAATCATACCTTCATTTCCTTTATCCAGAATTGTTATGCCAATTTCGTCTGAATCAAAATCTGTATTGCAATAAGGAGGACATAGACTGCCGGCGTTCCATGCCAATATTGAGGACCCTTTATCAGTTTGAATATAGATGTCTTTATTAGATGCCCCATTTTCAGTAACCTTTTGTTTGGTGGCCACCAGCGCAATGGTTTGCCGACCCGCAAATAGAGGCTGCTCTTTATGGTCTTTATCATATGCCCCGAAATACAGTTTAATTCCATCCGCTCCATGGTCTTTACTTTTTGCAATAAATTCTTCCAATTCCTCAATACTGTACCAAACACTCAGCGAATCTTCTTTTCCCAGGCGTTTTGAATTGTGTATCCAGCGCTCCTGCTTGTAATTTTTAATAACAGTGTCAACATGTTTGGTGTTAACCTGCTTTCCTACTCTTAATGATTTTTTTTGAATTTTTGTCATAGCCTTAATATTTAAATAATAACTAAAATTGATTAGGCTATAAATCTATTAAGGAATCATGTCCTATATTTTTATAACAGGTAGCATTTCATGAAAATACAAATTAAGTATATCTGTAAAGCAAAGATTATCAAATAATAATAGAAATTTTGTTATAAAAATACCGTAAGAATAATAGAAATTTACCGGTAAAAAAATATAAATAGTGCCAGTAATAAACCATGCGATAATTCTTTAAAAAGTAAAATTTTGTCTTACCAAATTCCGGATATAAAGTAATTTCAAAATTCCATCCTGCCTTCCGAATAACTACCTGCATTCATGTTCCTAAAAGAAAAATGCTAAAAAATTGATTTAACGAAGTCAATAATTCTTTATGGCAATCAGGCATTCTTTTTTCTGGAAGCAAGCTCCTTTTATTAAATTATTAATGTCTCTAATTGCAGGGATTCTTATTCAATGGACCTGCACGCCCCATCCTATATTATGGTACTGTCTTTTTACAGTTAGCCTTATCATAACCGGAATTTTCTTTTCTTTTTCACTTTTTAAAAGGTATCGGTTTGGATTCCTCAATGGCATTGCCATCCTTCTTCCCTTTTCTGCCATTGGAGGGCTTTTGGTATGGCATCATGATATACGCAATCAGGCTGATTGGATTGGTAATATATCTGAGAGCAGTGGTGTTTTTGTTGCAACCCTGGATGAAAAACCAATTGAAAAAACAAATTCTCTGAAAGGAGATGCCGTAATCAACTATTTAATTATTGATGAAAAAAGAATACCTGCTAAAGGAAAGATCATTATCTATTTTAAAAAAGATTCCTTACCGGCGTCATTAAAATACGGATCACAAATCGTTTTTAAAAAATCACTCCAGGAAATAAAAAATTCCGGAAATCCCGGAGGTTTTGATTATCAAAGATATTCATTGTTTCATGGCATTACACACCAGGTGTACCTGTCCCCTGGCCAATACATTATTTTACCAAACTCAAAAAAAAGAAGTCTCTCCTATTTTTTAGATAATACCCGGGATAAAGTCCTTGCTATTCTCAGAAAAAACATACCTGGTAAAAAGGAATTAGGTTTGGCTGAAGCCTTATTAATAGGTTATAAAAATGATCTTGATAAAACTTTAGTTCAGTCGTATACCAATACAGGAGTGATACACATTATCGCCATATCCGGCCTGCACCTGGGGCTCATTTACTGGCTATTGGTGCAATTGCTTAGGCCTATGCGCCGGAATAAATATGTAAAATGGTTGCGACCCCTGATTATTATCTGCGGACTCTGGCTTTTTAGCTTACTCGCAGGAGGTCAACCATCCATTTTACGATCTGCTGTTATGTTTACCTGCATTGTGCTGGGAGAAAATCTTTCAAAAAAGACTTCTATTTTTAATACCCTTGCCATTTCTGCTTTTTTGCTTTTAGTTTATAATCCATTTTGGATATGGGATGTGGGCTTTCAGTTATCTTATTCTGCAGTCCTGAGTATTATTATTTTTGTGCGACCTGTTTATAATTTATTATACATTAAAAATAAAATACTCGATTTTTTCTGGAAGTTGAACTCGGTTACCATCGCCGCTCAAATACTTACTCTCCCTGTAAGTGTTTATCATTTTCACCAGTTTCCTGCTCATTTTTTGCTTACCAATCTTGTGGCGGTTCCCTTGTCGAGCACAATACTATTAGGAGAAATTTTTCTGTGCATTATCTCGTTTGTTCCCCTGGTAGCAGCGTTTACCGGCCAGGTGCTTTCGAAGCTGATCTGGCTTATGAACACTTATATAGAAAGAATTGAAGTATTGCCTTATTCGTTGTGGGATGGTTTGCAGATCAGCCTGGCCCAGGTTGTTTTTTCATTCATTTTTATTGCAGGAACCAGTTATTGGTTATTGGAAAAATCAAAGTTGGGTTTTAGCATGGGTTTGGCAGCGTTATTTTGTTTTTTTACCATTCGAACCTTTTCATTCTGGCAAACTGCGAAACAAAAAAAGATAATCGTGTACAATGTACCTAAGCTCCAGGCCATCGATTTTATAAGTGGCAATCATTATTTTTTTAAAGGAGATAAAGACCTTGAAGCAAATGATTTTGCCAGGAATTTCCATCTTAAACCTTCCCGGATACTGCAAAGGGCAGCCCCGGGTACCATCCTGGATAATCTACTAGTAAATAAAAATTATGTTTCATTCGCAGCAAAAAACATATTGCTGGTTGACAGCAATATTTCATTTCATTCTTCATTTGAAAAAAAACAAGTTGATTTACTCATCATTTCCAAAAATCCGAAACTTTATATTTCGAGTCTTTGCAATTCGATGCAAATAAAAAAAGTAATATTTGATGGATCAACCCCTGCCTGGAAATTAAAATATTGGAAAAAAGATTGTGATTCACTGCATATCCCTTACCATGACGTAGCCGAAAAAGGGGCTTTTGTGATGAACATGAATTAAGTTAGATTTGCGGCTCTTTAAACAGGCATGATAAATAAAATCACCTGTAAAACTGATTGACCTGCCTTTTAATTTTTCAATTATGACCAAGAAGATTCAATCTGCCCTTATCTCAGTTTTTTATAAAGAGGGTTTGGAACCTATAGTAAAAAAATTATCTGAGCTGGGTATTACAATATATTCTACCGGAGGAACTCAAAAATTTATTGAAAAACTGGGCATCGGGGTAATCCCGGTAGAAAATCTCACCAGCTATCCTTCCATTCTTGGCGGCAGGGTAAAAACATTGCATCCGTCTGTTTTTGGTGGCATTTTGGGAAGAAGGGATAATGAGACAGATGTGTTGGAAATGAAACAGTATCAAATTCCGGAACTTGACCTTGTTATAGTTGATCTTTACCCGTTTGAAAAAACGCTTGATGAACAAAAACAAAAATCAAAAGAAACAGGAGAAAGTTTAAATGTAGCTGCGATCATAGAAAAAATTGATATTGGAGGTCCATCCATGATTCGCGGAGCAGCTAAAAATTATAATGACGTACTGGTTGTGGCTGCAAAAATGGATTATGAACCTTTATTACAACTTTTAGAAAACCAGGCAGGCGAAACTACGCTTGATCAGCGAAGGGATTTCGCTGCCAGGGCGTTTGAAACAGTGGCTCATTATGATGTAGCAATAGCCAAATATTTCAATCCTTCGGGGGAATCATACTTCCTCGAATCCATCCCACATCCCAAAACCATGAGATACGGAGAAAACCCCCACCAGTCAGGCGTTTTCTTTGGTGAATTAAATCATCTTTTTGACCAGTTAAATGGGAAAGAACTTTCTTATAATAACCTCGTGGACGTGGATGCTGCTGTTCAACTGATAAAAGAATGGCCTAAACAGGCTAATGAAATTGTTTTTGCCATTATTAAACATACCAATGTTTGCGGTATAGCTCAAAGAGCCACAACGAAAGAAACCTGGGATGCTGCACTGGAAGGTGATCCTGAAAGTGCATTTGGAGGAGTATTGGTTACGAATGGTAAAATTGATAAAGCAACGGCTGGGGCCATCAATGAAATCTTCTTTGAAGTGTTGATAGCTCCTGATTTTGATAATGAGGCTCTAATCCTGTTGCAGGCTAAAAAAAACCGCATCGTATTAATGATGAAAGATCTGCCAATTTTTAAAAACCAATATAAATCTGTTTTAAATGGCGTACTAATACAGGATATGGATGATGGAAACTTCAGTAAATGGGAAGAATCAGGAGGCAGAGAGTCAACGATTGAAGAAAGGGAAAATTTGCAATTTGCAAATTTGGTATGTAAACATTTAAAGTCAAATGCAATCGCTTTGGTCAAAAATAAACAGTTAATAGGCAAAGGTTGCGGACAAACCAGCCGTATTGATTCTTTGCGCCAGGCAATTGAAAAGGCAAAGCAATTCAATTTTAATTTAGAAAACTCGGTAATGGCAAGTGATGCTTTTTTCCCCTTTAATGATTGTGTTCAGTTAGGGAATGAAGCAGGTATTCGTGCATTTATTCAACCAGGCGGGTCAATACGGGATAAAGATTCTATAGAGTATTGTAAGCAACATGACCTGGCCATGGTGATTACCGGAATGAGGCATTTTAAACATTAAAATGTTCAAGGGTTCATTCGATGTGTGAAACCTATGCGCTCCGGTTTTGTGTAGTAGAAAGTTGTGAACAAAAGAAAAAAAAGTAACGGACTAATTATAAACCAACGATTTTTTCAGGAATCGGGTCGGTTAGGGTGCCAGCAAAATATTATCATGTCATTTTTTGATATAAATAAAATAATTATTTCGCCGGCAGGAAAATCGCTGAAAAAAATGTCAGCCTTTAACCCACTAACAATTCATAAAAAGGGAACACAGGTTAAAGCAATTTTTTCTCTGGCACTTGTTTGTTTACTCTGGGGCACTACCTGGATTGCTTCCAAAATAGGGGTTCGGCACATGCCTCCATTAGAAATGGCCGGCATCAGGCAATTTCTGGGTGGCCTTTGTTATGTTTTATACTTTGTTGTAAAGGGAGAACGGTGGCCTAAGGGAAAAGAATGGCAACCGGTTATTGTACTGAGTTTTTTAAACTTTCTATTGGCAAATGGCCTGAGCACCTGGGCTCTTAAATATATTTCTTCAGGCCTGGCTGCCATTATAGGAGCTATTTTCCCCTTATGGCTAGTTGTAATTGGTCTGTTTTCTGCCAGAGCTAAAATGCCAGGAAAAGCAATCATGGGATTATTATTAGGATTCAGCGGTGTCTGTGTAATTTTTTATGACCACCTGGAAGATTTCTTAAACAGTGATTTTCGATTTGGTATTTTATTATCACTGGCGGCCACCTGGGCCTGGGCATTTGGCACAATCTATACTAAGAAGCATGCAGCTAATTTCAATCCTTATTTTAGTATTGGGCTGCAAATGGTTATTTCAGGAATTGCATTAAGTGTGAATTCATACGGTGCCGTTGATTCAATACCGATAGCAGCTATACCCTGGCAATCATGGGCCGCCATTGCCTACCTCGTCATTTTTGGATCTGTTATTTCTTTTATTGCCTATTTATATGCTTTGCAAAATCTTTCTACCGGGCAGGCTTCTTTATATGCCTATGTAAATCCCATTGTTGCTGTATTGTTGGGTTGGATGATATTTTCTGAAAAACTAACGGTATTTATTGCAATAGGAGGAATTGTTACTTTATTGGGCGTGTACCTGGTTAATAAAGCATATAAAGTTCCCGTGGTTACTATGCCGGAAGCAGAAGGAATATAAATTGAAATTACAAAGCCGGTTGATTTTCATTCGCACCACAGGTTTCAAGAATAAACTGTTCGTATACTTCCCTCCAACCTTTATATAATATATCTGTTCCCAAAAAATGATTGTGCCAGATCATGATCATGATACCATTTATTGATTTTACAATATCATAGTAGTGCCGCATTTCATCAAGGGCTTGCTCCGCCGAATACTTTTGCTCGTAATATGAATTGGCTTCCATAAAGCAGAAAGGAAAAAGCTTTAAAGAAGTCTGGTTGTCCTTTTCCAGGTCGTACCAAAAAAAAGGGGAAGCCACCGATGCTCTGAAGCCGTTAATACTTCCATATCCCATTGAATAATCAAATTGAATTCCGCTTTCAATAAGGTGCCGGAAAGTTACAGGTAATGTAAATCGTATGTAATGCTGACGGGATTTCAGGATACTATTTCCCGTAATTTTTTGAAGCAAATCAATCTCACTTTTTAATACAGATTGATCATCACCGCTATTCCAGGATGGATGAATACCTGCGTCGTATTTTAAAGAATGATCCTTTATTAATTCCCTGATGGAACGATGAGAGGGTGAAATATTCCTGTCATATTTCCCTCTTTTTTCTGCCACTAAAAAAAAATAACAAGGCTTTACTTCAACCTGGTCATGCAGTTGATTCAGCCACTCATAACTGTCAAAGGGATCCTTAGTCCTTACCAGTAATACGTTTAATCTTTTTTGAACGTGTCGCCAGTCGGCATTTAAAAGTGATTGTAAAAAACCACCTGCATTACGCCATATTCCTTTATGTTTATAGGACCAGGCTATGTCGACATCATAGCTGGGAAGAAAGACGAAAGTTGGGGGATGGATGATTAATTGAGGGAAAGTATCCTTCAAAGCTTTCCGGAAATCCTGCATCCAGAAATTTATTAATGGCTGCTCTAAAAATCCTTCCTTGTACGCCAGTGAATTTTCATGGGCATATCTTCCATAAACATCTTTTGAATGAGGCAAATATTCTTCATAACGGGAAAGTAAATAAAACGAAGCCGCAAACAGGTCAAAGGGATAATGACCGGCTGTTCTAAAAAAAACTTTTTGGCCGTTAATTTCAAATGTGGTTATTAATTGTTCCGAAATATTATTTTCAAATAATAAAGTGTGAGGTTTTATCCATATTTCATTATCCGAAACGGGATCATCGCTGTAATTGATTTTAGCAAAGTCCTGCTCCCGGTAAAAGTTTATATCCGTAGTTAAAAGAAATGGCTTGCCAATAATTTCATTTCCCCAAAAATCAGAGATGTATAGTAAACGGGGAGTTATGGTTTTAGTATAGATTACCACGAAGTAACAGGACTATTTGCTATGCTTTGCCCTCCATAGCTGGTTGAACGATTTTTCAGGGAAAACAAGCTTCCCGCGGCCATTTGTCCATGATTTACCTACCAGGTTAACGACCTTATTTTTTATAAACCCATTGGCCATATTCATCCAATTGCGGCGCATCATGGTCATTTTCCAAATCTTCCATGCCATTTTTTCTGAGAATGTGGCTAAGTCTTCTGCCGTATGCCTGTTTTCCAGCAAAAGTTCATGAAGATTTATTTTCACAGCACACACTTCTGTACAATTGCCGCAAAGGGACGAAGCCTGGCTCAAGTGTTTCCAATCTTCTCTTTCTTTCAGGTTTGGAGTTAATACTGCTCCTATAGGCCCGCTGTATGTTGATGCATAGGTGTGGCCGCCTATATTTTTATAAACAGGGCATGCATTTAAACAAGCCCCGCACCGAATACAATATAAACTTTCCCGCTGCTTTTCATCTGCAAGAATTTTTGTTCTTCCATTATCAAGTAATATCACATACATGTTTTCGGGACCATCGGTTTCTCCAGGTTGCCTGGGACCTGTAATAATGGTATTATATGAAGTTACCTTTTGCCCTGTTCCAAATGTAGAAAGGAGCGGCCAGAACAATCCAAGGTCTAAAATGGATGGAATTGCCTTTTCAATTCCCACAATTACAATATGGGTTTTTGGCATGGTGCAGCTTAACCTTCCATTACCTTCATTTTCCGTGACAGCTATTCCGCCTATATCTGCAATAATAAAATTTGCACCGGTAATCCCAACCTCGGCCTGAACGTATTTTTCACGCAATACATCCCTGGCAACCAGCGTAAGCTGTTCGGGAGTTAGGGCGGGATCAGTTCCTAATTTTTCCGAAAATAACCTGGCAATATCTTCTTTACTTTTATGCATAGCCGGAGTAACGATATGATAAGGAGGTTCTCCGGCAAGTTGCTGAATGTATTCTCCCAAATCTGTTTCTACGCTTTCAATCCCCAACTTTTCTAAAAACGCATTCAGGTGAATTTCTTCCGTCACCATGCTTTTGCTTTTTACTAATATCTTACAATTTTTTTCTTCACAAATTTTTTGAATGCAGTCCAATGCTTCCCGGGCATCTTCAGCCCAAATCACTTTTGTACCCCGCTTGCTTATTGCTGCTTCAAATGATTCCAATTGGGTATCCAGCGTTTCAATCGCTCTCCACTTTATGTTTTTAGCTCTTTCCCTTGCAAGTTCAAGTTCTTTAAACTGTTGTTTTCCCTGGGGAACAGCCAAATTATATTTGTTGATGTTGAAGTTGATAGTTCTCCGGTGAGCCCTGTCACCGGCCTTTTCTATACTGTTGGTGGTAAATTCCGCTGCTATTTCGTTTGCCATCAAATATTACATTTCTTTTTCTTTATAATAATCCTTAGCAATTGTCGCCAGGGCTTCATAAAAGTCTTCACCATATTTTCTTATCAAAGGCTCTTTAAGAAATTCATAAGCTGGCACTTTTAGTTGTTCGCCCAATTTACAAGCCGGGCTGCACATTTTTTCACGAGGAGAATAATTGACATTTTCATATTCACCATGCTTGCCCGGCTTTGCTATAATGGGGTAAAGGTGGCAACTTAATGGCTTTTTCCAACTGATCAATCCATCATAATAAGCCTGTTCAAATGAACATTTAATAAGCCCCCCGGCTTCTCGAAAAGCATAGGCACAAATTTCGTTATCGGTAGGCAGGGTTGGTGTTACCCAACCAAACTCATCGTTGTAAACATACTTACCCTTTTTTTCTATTTGTGAAACAGCCACACTTGTAAGATAGGGCTTTACCTTTTCATAAATTTCATCAATGATTTCCAGTTCCTTTTTTTCTAATGGTGCACCGGCATCTCCGTCCTCACAACAACCACCCTTGCATTTAGCCAGGTCGCAAACAAATTGCTTTTCAATAAGATCATCACTGATCAGAACATTATCTATTACTATCACAAGCCATTTTTTTGCAAAGGTACAATCCACGGCTTGAATAGCTTATAGCACTATCCTGAAATCCGGGAAATAAAAAGAGAAAAAATAAGAAGTATAGCTGAAAAGCTATTTCCACTTTAGCGTATTGATAAGATGCAATACATCTTTTTTCAAAAAGTCGTTGACTACCTGTAATGAATCTTCATTAGGAGCTGCATTAAAATACAAAGCCCCGCGTAAGAAATGTTTTGTTGAATCTGTAAGAAAAAACTGGTTGGCTGTTGCAGTATTACCTGCCAGGGAAAAATAAATCCCTTCCACCCCATTTGGTGTTTTCATCAGGCTATCATTAATACCTGTAGAAACATCCGTGTGTTGCTTGTAAGCCATTTTAAAGCCATCATTAACAAGAGAATCGAGGTTATTTTTTCCTACCTCCTTATAACTAATATATATGCGTCCGCCAAGCCGGGGAACGTCAATATTAATCCACCAATCGTTTTCCGGCCGGGTATCAAAAAAAGAAGTATCCTTTATCACATTTGAATAAACGGGATATTCGAATGTATATGGATAACCCGGCTGATCAAATATTTGATACTTTTTTTCCGGAAGATCAATAAAGAAATATCCTTTCTTTTTATAAGTGTAATTACTGTTACAGGAGAAAAGGAAGGAAATAAGCGCAGAAAAAAGAAGGATCGGGAAAAATGTATTTTTCATTTCGGATACAAGGCTATTAATTAATTCAAAAACTTAGTTTTTATTGCTAAACATTTCAGGCCTTTTTGTTCAGTCATATGAGAATTTCATTTCCACGGGTTTGAACCTGATTCCAGCATTAGTTTATTTTTCTATTTATAGTAACCTTAATTGTTTTTAGGCGATGGGTATCAGATTCCAGAACGGTAAAATCGAAATCACCAGTGGTAATGATATCATTTATACGAGGAAATTCCCCTGCAAGTTCCAGTAACAATCCACCCACAGATTCACTTTCTCCTTTCACCCCATCAAAAGTATTTAGAGGTAACTGCATCATCTTACACATATCATGAATCATTGTTTTGCCTTCAAAAACAAAATTATTTTCATCGAGCTTTCTGTTTTGACTTTCTTCTTCATCAAACTCATCCCGGATATCCCCAATTACTTCTTCAATTATATCTTCCATGGTTACAATTCCGCTGGTACCACCAAACTCATCTACTACTACAGCAAAATGAACCCGCCTTATCTGAAAATCCCTTAATAAGTCTGTTATTAATTTTGATTCTGGTACAAAATAGGGTTGTCTCATTAAAGGTCTCCAGTCAAAACCATTTCCTTCCTGTAAAAATGGAATCAGGTCCTTTGTATTTAGAATTCCGGTTACTTCATCCAGGCTTTCTTTATAAACTGGAAGCCGGGAATAATGCAGACTTTCTACTTTTTGAACCAGATCATTAAAGGAGGTATTGTAATTAAGGCCATTTACCTCTAACCGGCTACGCATGATCTGCTTGACCGAAATAGTACCAAACTTTACAATCCCTTTCATTATATTTTTCTCCTCAAGAGAAGCTTCCTCTTCTGTTTTTATATCTATTGCTTCATCCATCTCCTGTAAGTTGACCGCCTCTGATTTATTAGCACCTGCTCTTTTGCCAATCCCATCTGCCAATGAAACTACCCACTTACTGATGCGACGAAATAACAAATGGACAGCCTCCACAACAATGGCGGAGCCATAAGCAAACCGAAGGTTATTTTGCGTAGCCCAAACTTTGGGCAATATCTGACCTGCAAAAATCAGGATAATGCCAATCATTCCCACCCGGAGGATAAGTTCAAGGATGTAATTACCGAAGCCTGCGCCAAAAAGATTAATGGCGCCAAAAGGCATAAACTGGTTAATCAAAAACCCTGATAATACAATTATACATATATTAATAAACGTGCTGGCAATCAGCATGGATGCATAAATTTCTTTTGGCTCTTCTAGAAAATTAATGATTCGTTTTGCGGCGGGATGCTGTTTAGTCTTCAGCATATTTATATCCTTTTCATTGAGGGAAAAAATAGCCACCTCCGCCCCTGAAATTGTAAATGTTAGCAATAACAAAACAACTAAAAGAACAACCAATAACGTAATGCCCTGTAAATCGGCCGACAGGAAAATGAAAGAAAGTTTACTGCAAAAAAAGCTGGTTAACGAATGACTCTCCAAAGGAAGCTGTTTTAATGATAATTTAACCCGGACATTCAGGTATACTAAATAAGACAGGAAAAATGTTTATTGTTTTTTAAATCGCGGCAAAGTTATTACTAAAATCATTTACCAGCTTAAAAGGGAAGATGTTCTGAGGGATCACCGGGTGAGGTATCGGTATTACCCGGACTTTCCAGGCTATTATCTTCAATATGCTGGCCGCCACTATCAGCTCTTTTGTCAAGCATTATTAAATTATCGCCAACTACTTCAGTTGCAAACTTGCGGTTGCCTTCCTTATCCTCCCAACTCCGCGTTCTGAGCCGGCCTTCAATATAGACAAGGCTACTTTTATGCAAATATTTTTGGGCTAATTCCGCAAGCCCACGCCAGAGCACAACAGTATGCCATTCCGTTTGTGACACTAATTTACCGGTTCTGTCTTTAAATGTTTCTGTTGTAGCCAGTGGGAATTTTGCTACTCCAATATTACCTTCCAGAAATTGAACATCGGGGTCTTTGCCCAGGTTGCCTATCAGCATGACCCTGTTTACACCTCTCATAGTTTTCTTTTTTTCTGTTTTACAATTCTCTTCGGCTTGCTCCTATTTAAAGTTAATTTTTTTTGCCGGAATGGAAAAGTTTAAAAAGCAAACCCCTTCTTTCATAAAATCTGATTCTAACACAAATCAGGATTAGGGTTCATTATTAGCCATTCTTTTTTTTTCAATCCAAAAACTTCGTCGGTTTCAGCGCCAACATCGTTGATACAAATGCGCTTGAAACTAGCGATAACATGAAAGATCATTGCTGGTTTATCTCATCAAGATATTGGTTTATGAATTTAGGAAAAGCCAATTTTTTCATGCCATTTTTTGTAACCCAAATTGATTTCTCTATGGGGAGACCTTTTGTTTTTAACTTTATACCAATAAATTTCCCGACAATTAGCTGGTGAGAAAGATGTTGTTTGTAAAGAGCTGAAACCGAAATAACCTCGTAATTTTTTTCAGTTATCCATCCTGATTTTTGAGCATTCTTAAGAATTTTGTTTAGGGTTTCCTCTTTTTTAGTTTCAACCAGGGGAAATTCATACAACTGTTGCCAGATATCATTATCCTTCCTCTGTCTTACTGTAGTTTTATTTTCATTTTCTATTACCAAATAATAAAACCATCTTTTCCGGATGTTAATCTTCTTTTTCTTAACAGGCAACTCGTCTATTCTTTTATAGAGAAAAGCAAAACAAATCTTATTAAAAACACATCTCTCACAAAGCGGAGATAATGGCTTGCAAATTATCGCCCCAAAATCCATTATAGCCTGGTTGTAGTTACCTGGCTCTCTTTTATCCAACACTTCATTTGCCAGCAGGGAAAAATATTTTTTACCTTTTCCGGAGTCTGTGGGCTGGCTTAAACCAAAAATTCTCGCTAAAACCCGGAATACATTTCCGTCAACGACGGCATAGGGCAAATTAAATGCAAATGATGAAATGGCAGCTGCTGTGTATGGACCTATTCCCGCTAGTTCATTTATTTTTTCATAGCTGTCCGGAAATCTGCCTTTCAAATTCTTTGAAATGTACCTGGCTGTAGTAATCAAATTCTTGCATCTACTGTAGTAGCCCAACCCTTCCCATAATTTGAAAATTTTATTATCCGATGCATTAGCTAGTTGATGAATAGTTGGAAACCTTTCTATGAACCTGTTAAAATAAGCCAACCCCTGGTCTACACGGGTTTGTTGTAATATAATTTCGCTTACCCATATCTTGTAAGGATCTTTTTCTCCCTTCCAGGGCATTTTGCGATTATTTTGTGTGGCATTCCACGATAATAATAACTTTGAAAATTGTTTTTTTCTATACGCATCATCCTCTTTTTTTACCTTTTTGAGCATAAATATTCTTTAGGAAATTGCCAATTTCAGTAATCGGCTCGGAAATAGTTTGAAAAAACTTTGCTATTGCCTTGACAATCATGATATTTTGTTATAAATTGTCATTATAAATTTATAAACCCTTGCAAAAATGAGAAAAGCCGATCTTGTAAACAAAATATCTGAAAAAACAGGTATTCCAAAAGTAGATGTATTAGTTACTTTGGAAAATATGTTTATAGAAGTAAAAGATACCCTGGCAGCCGGTGAAAATATATATATCCGCGGCTTCGGAAGTTTCATAACCAAAAAGAGAGCTGCAAAGATTGGCCGGAACATTAAAAAGAACATTGCGGTGCATATTCCGGAACACTATATACCTGCATTCAAGCCTGCTAAAGAATTTGTAGCGGAAGTTAAAAAATTGAAAGAAATTAAGCCTGATATTGGTCCGGGTGAGGAAGAGGCTTAATTATCGTTGGGAAAAATAAAAATTTCTGTTCTCCATCCTTTTATAGAAATAATAAGTTCTCTGAGGGTAACTTTGCTTTCCAAATTATAAAATGTGAAGAAACCTCAGTGGATTACAATAAGTCTTGCAGCAATCTTAACAATAACTATATTTTTATTTGGCCGTACAGTACCGGTTAAAAAAAATATCCCGGTTGAATTACATACTGACAGCGACGGTCATGATCATGGCCTTGTCTCTGCAATTTCCATTGATTCCATATTAAATTATTCCAAAAAACAACTTAGTGCAGAACAAGTTACGAGGCTAAGTATGCTAGAGAGTTCTATTTCCCGGGGTGATGTAAAAGAACAACAATTAAAAATATATCATCAATTATCTCATTTTTGGGGTGACTCTATGCGATTATTTCCTCCCTACGCATGGTACGAAGCTGAGGCTGCAAGGTTGGAAAATTCGGAAAAAAGCCTCACCTTCGCTGCCCGCTTATTTTTAGAGGCCATGCAACAGGAAGAAAACCCCAACTTAATGAGATGGGAGGCATTGCAGGCTAAAGATTTGTATGAAAGGTCTTTGAATATAAACCCTAATAACGATTCAGCAAAAGTCGGATTAGGTGCGTGTTATCTGTTTGGCAATATTGCTTCCAACCCAATGGAAGGAATTTCCCGGATAATGGAAGTTGTTAGGAAAGACAGCACAAATATTTATGCTCAGATGACTCTGGCAAAAGGATCGGTGTTATCTGGACAAATTGATAAAGCGATAGATCGCTTGCTAACGGTTAACAGGCTTGAACCTCAAAATTTAGAAGCCATATTGATGCTGGCAGAAGTTTATGAGCGTAAAGGGGAAAATGGCAATTCAGCTAATTGGTACCGGACAAGTTTAGAATACATCCAACGACCGGATGCACGGGAAGAAATAGAAAAGAGGATTGCTGATCTTACCAAATAGAAAATTTTAGATTCATATTGTGTGAAATTAAAATATTTAAGATTGGCAACCAAGTAAGGGATAACAGGAAACGAATTATATAATTATATTTTAAAAATTATTTGAGTATGCCTTGTGGTAAGAAAAGGAAGCGTCATAAAATTGCGACGCATAAGCGTAAAAAAAGACTGAGAAAGAACCGTCATAAGAAGAGAAAATAATATTTTTATTCTTTTCTTAGTACGA
>JBGTNK010000186.1:0-3107 GCA_041743125.1 Chitinophagaceae bacterium | reverse complement strand
TATAATAGTTGCTTTGCAGCAGATCGTAAGCCGCATGGCTAATCCGGCAATTCCCACTGTTTTATCATTTGGAAAATTAATAGCCAACGGCGCTGTAAATATTATTCCTGATGAAGTTTATATGGAAGGAACTTTCCGGACATTAGATGAAAAATGGAGGATGGAAGCACATAAGCGGATGAAAATAATGGCCGAAACCATTGCTGCCAGCATGGGCGGAAGTTGCGATTTTAATATAATTCGCGGATACCCCTTCCTGATAAATGAAGAAAAACTTACCGCCAATGTTCACTCTATAGCCGTAGAATATATGGGAAAAGAAAATGTGCTGGATACTGATATCTGGATGGCGGCAGAAGACTTTGCTTATTATTCTCAGGTGGCGGATTCCTGCTTCTATCTCCTCGGAACAGGGAATAAAGAAAAAGGGATTGCTTCTTCTCTTCATACGCCAACATTCAATATTGACGAAAACGCACTTGTTTTAAGTACAGGACTCATGGCTTACATTGCTGTCAAGCAGTTAGGAAATTAATAAGCCCTTTAAGGAAGTTAATAGCCGAAAGGGAATTTTTATCGGGAGGGTTAGTTATTTTGAACTGCTTTTTGTGGCGGTATTTCCCTGAAGATCCTGCTTTTAAAATCGCCAAGCCATGGCCATAATTTTTGCTTGTTCAGATCCACACTAACTACTACGACAGGATTATTTTCCCTGGCTTCCTTCATCACTTTGCCTTCCTGGTCAAAAACAGCTGATATCATATCATAGGTTGAGGATACAACGTAAACCTGGTTTTCAATAGCACGGGCTTTGGTAAGGGTAACGTCGCCACCCCATATAGGAAGAAAAATTATTTCTGCACCCTTTTGTGCCAGGGCCCTGGCGGGTTCGGGGAAAGTTACATCCCAGCAAATCATTAACCCGATCTTTCCAAAATCCGTATCAAAAACAGGGAAAGAATTTCCAGGGGTAATTCCTCCATCAATTTCTTCATGGGGTAAACTTACTTTACGATATTTCCCGGCCAAATTTCCATCCCTGCCGATAAGCACAGCCGTATTGAAAACAGTATCTCCATTTTTTTCTAAGATGCCTGCAACAATGTATAAGTTAGATTTTCTGGCAATTTTTCCCAGGAATTCCGTAGTTGGCCCGGGAACCGTTTCACTTGCAGAAATATAATCATGATCAGTACCCACTAAAGTGATGCCTTCTGGTAGACAAACAATATCAGCTTTTTGATCGGCTGCTCTGGCAATAAGTTCCGAAAATTGATCCAGGTTTTCCTGTGATGACTTGCTGTTTCGTGGGCGATGATGGATGGTTGCCACCCTCACTACCCGTGGCTTTGGCGGGTTTGTTTTCATAAACGATATGCCGCCGAAATTTACAATCCCATCTGCGTCCCAACGATAAACCAATTCTATTTTTGCTTTTCTTGCATTATCCGGAACGCGGTATAATTGTTTCATTAAATTCCAGTCTTCCTTTTTTCCTTGCAGTGCGGTAACAGGGTATTCAATATAGTCAATCTTTTTGCCGGATTGGTCCTGCCAGATGATTCGGGAAAGAATACTACGGCCGGGATTGTCTATATTGGATGCCATAAAATTGGCCTGGAATAAAAAATATTCGCCTGGCTCCACATTCACGATGCTGTACCAATGACCATTTGCATATTCTTTTTTTCCGCCTTGTAAAGCCAGGGTTGGTTTTCCTTCGTGAGTAATTACACTGTCAATAAAACGGACCGGTGCAATTTCTTTACGCTGGCTTTCAAATTTCCAATCGGAGGGAAGGATCTCCTGGCCCTGAACAGTTACAATACTGCAAAACATTATTAAGCATAATAATGAAGTGGATGATATCAATTTCAGGTTATATGTATGGATTGATTGCAGCATATTTTATATTATTAGAATATTCAGGAACAACTAAAGGTAGTTTAGTTTTTAGTGCAGTCTGCGATAACAAAATATCTTTATGGATTAATGGTTTTTGGGTTTAGGTATATTTAAACTTCTTGTTCAACTTTAAATGACTGAATAAAATCTATCATGAGCAGAAGTAAATTATTTATTTGTTGGTAATATCTTCAGGCTATTCTCCCATCTTAAAATAAACCTATTTTTTCCCATTAAAATAATCAAGGAAAACATCTCTTAACTGTTGTCCCAGAAGTTCCCAATCCTTTCCGGAAGGCACTTTGTTCAAACCAGTTATCCATTCATAATTAAGTTCAAGAATAAATGCATCGATACCAAACCGCTCTGATAATCCTTCCCCAAAACTTGCGGGGTTCCTGAAATCTGCACCTGTTTTACCTTCAGTAAACCAGGTATGTTTATACAACAAGGATTCAAATAACTGTACCCGCTTCAAATATCCTTCAAAATTTTTATTGAGATGGCTTACATGAAGCTGACCATTCCTGTCATTATGAAGGTCAATAGCAATATCCGGTTTCTTTCCTTTTACAATCATTTGATTTAACCATTTTTCAAGATAATAATTTTCAGGATTATATGCAGGGTCGGCTGGTTTGTCCCATTTCCTGTTTAGGTCCATCCCCTGGGAATTAAACCTGGTCTTGCCGTGTGCAACAGCATCTTTATTGGCCATAGGTAATATATATACACAATATTTTTTTAGATAAGGAGCTGCGTCTTTTTGAAGAAGGCTTCGGATCAGTCCCTGTATTACCCAGTTGCCACCAGTTTCAAATCCATGCGCCCTGGCTCTTAAGAATACACGAAAAGGGGCGGTTGAATTTCCAACCCTTATTATTTCAAGTGGTCGCCCTTCTGCTGTTTTCCCAATATAACTTATGCCAATAACGGGGTTATTTTTTATTTCTGCCACCAACTTTTGAAGATCACTTATACGATAAGGCTCAAGGCTGGCAACAAATAACTTTTCGCCTTCCATGTGAATCTTCAACATAAGAGTATTGTCGCCTAATAATTCCGTTTTTATGGATGTCCAGTTTTTACCATCCCGGGAGATGAAACATGGAGTACGATCTGAAATCGGTTCACTTCTTATTCCGTTCCAGATATTATCAAAATTTTTTAAAATAAAAGTCAAATCAGAACCAGCGGCCGCC
>JBGTNK010000185.1:0-2267 GCA_041743125.1 Chitinophagaceae bacterium | reverse complement strand
GATGGTGATCTATCAGCGAAAATGCTGGACGGTGCACACAAATTCATTGAAGAAAAAATTAGTGAATCAATTGTCAGTCGTATAAAATTATGGAACCGCGATTTCAGTTCGCGGGAGGCGTATGAGATATCTGTGGAACCCAATCGTAATCGTTTTATGAAATGTATTGGGTTGGAAAATAAGGCTGAGCCATTTAAAAATTACAACACAGGCATAGAAGATAAAAATCCACCTGTGTTCATGCAAAAATTTTCTAATGATAATGATTCCGAACTCATTGCCGAGACTTCTAAATACCGGGTCTTCCAGGTTCGGTGGCCCGTATTGAACAGGGTTAACGGTGAAGGGCTTCTTCTTCAACCCAAATCAAAACCTATCGCTAATATTATAGCTATTCAGGATGCAGATCAGCAACCGGAACAATTGGTCGGACTATTACCCGGAATACCCGTTGAATCACAATTTGCACGTCAACTTGCTGAGAATGGATTCCAGGTGCTGATCCCTGTTCTCATTAGCAGAGAATTTCTTTTTCCCGGAAAGGAACAGCAGCAAACATATCGTGAATGGATTTACAGACAAGCTTTTCACATGGGGCGACATATTATCGGATACGAAGTACAGAAAGTATTGTCGGCAATAGATTGGTTCAAACAACCAAATGACAAAGATGTAAAGATTGGTGTGGCTGGTTATAGTGAGGGCGGCTTAATCGCATTTTATGCTGCCGCTGTTGACAAAAGAATTGATGCTGTTTTGGTAAGCGGATATTTTAATTCAAGGCAGCGGGTTTGGGATGAACCGATTTACAGGAACGTATGGGGACTCTTAACAGAATTTGGAGATGCAGAAATAACTACACTCATTGCTCCACGTCCCATTGTCATTGAACATAGTTTAATACCTGAAATTGTTGATCAACTGAAAGTCGCCGACGGTAAGCTTCCGCAAGTTGAAAATTTAACTTTTTCCGGGTACAAAGGCAAATTGCAGACAGTGGCATTTAAAGATGTACAGGCAGAATTTAATCGTATAGATGAATTGACAAAGCCGGGTTTTCAATCAAGATATCTTATTGCTGGTACGGCAAACAAGCCAGTCAGTTTTGGATCAGAAAAAGCGTTAGAAAAATTTACCAGGTCTCTTGGGCATAATGGATCTTTAATAACTGCTAATGAAATTCCATCAGACAAACGCAGTTCATTTGATCCAACGAAAAGACAAATGAACCAGGTTAAAGAAATAGAAGATCATGTTCAATGGCTGCTTCACAATTCAGACCAGGAAAGAAATCAATTTTTTCTTTACAAGGTTATGCCTGAATTTGGGGTAAGAACCTGGAGTAGTAAATCCTATCATCCCTATTTTTCACCAGACCATTTTATACAGCAGGCTAAGGAATACCGCAAGTATTTTCATGAAGAGGTCATGGGAAAATTTGACGAGAAAATGCTGGCGCCAAATGCACGCACCCGTAAAATTTATGATAAAGAAAGATGGACAGGATATGAAGTAGTACTGGATGTATATTCAAATCTTTTTGCTTCAGGAATCCTTTTGATACCAAAAGATATTAAGGCTGGAGAAAAACGTCCTGTTGTGGTATGTCAGCATGGACGCAATGATATACCCCAAAAACTTATTGAAGGAAACTTCAATTACTATAATGATATGGCGGCTAAACTTGCTGACCAGGGATTCATAGTATATGCTCCTCAAAATCCTTACCGGGGAGAAGACCGTTACCGATGGCTCAGCCGGAAAGGAAATACCATTAAAAAAACATTATTCTCATTTATTATTTCCCAACATGATCAGACCATCCGGTGGCTTGGGAATCTTTCCTTTGCAGACAGCAAAAGAATTGCTTTCTATGGATTGAGCTATGGTGGCGAAACGGCCATGCGTGTGCCATCTGTTCTGGAAGGATACTGTCTTTCTATATGTTCAGGGGATTTCGGCGATTGGACACGAAAGGTGGTGGATACCTATAGTCCACGCAGCTTTATGAATACCATAGAATGGGAAATGCCCTACTTCAATATGGGAAACACATTCAGTTATGCTGAGATGGCTTATCTTATTTTCCCAAGACCGTTTATGGTGGAACGTGGCCATCACGACATGGTTCAACCGGATGAATGGGTTGCTTCCGAGTATGGTAAAGTGAAATACTTCTATGATCAGTTCAATCTTGGAGAAAAAACAGAAATAGAATTTTTTAATGGAGGGCATTCCATGCGTATCGAAGGAACATTTAAATTTCT
>JBGTNK010000184.1:0-7336 GCA_041743125.1 Chitinophagaceae bacterium | reverse complement strand
AAAACAAGCGCATCACAACTTTTTATAGCGTCATAGTTATTTTCTTCATTGGAAAGTTTAATGATTTCAATCTGTTCATTTCCCATTAGCCAGTCCACATAAAATTTATGCTTTCGCTGGTCACCCGTATATGTAAGGCCTATCTTCAATTTTTAATTTTTTATAAATGGAATCCGGATTTTTTTTAAGAGTTTATCGTTATGGTAACAATCATTACAAGGCCTCAGCATAAAGTTTCCTGAAATCATCCCGACTTACCGGTTTGGGATTGTTTGGATGTGCAAAATCGGCAAATGCCAGGTCAGCCAGTATATCCAAATGTTCTTCCTTTACGTGGATATCTCTCAATCTGTGAGGAATATTGAGTGAAGAATTAAGGCTGAATAAATAATTGGCAACCGCTTCGCCGGTTTCCTCCTTCAGATCCAAAGTTTTTGCAATGCGGCGAAATTTGTCCTCAAAACCTGCAATATTAAATTTCATTCCATAAGGTATATTCACCGCGTTGGCCAGGCCATGATGAGTGTCTAACAAGGAAGAAAGTGGATGAGCCAGGGAATGCACCACTCCCAAACCTTTTTGAAAAGCAATGGCACCCATCATTGAGGCGATCAGCATTTTACTCCGGGATTGCAGATCGGGTTTCTTTGTGGCTGTTTCAATTGAATCTTTAATCAGTGAAATGCCTTCCAGGGCAATGCCATCACAAATAGGATGTGGGTTTTTTGCCAGGAAAGCCTCCATATTGTGTGTTAGTGCATCCATGCCGGTAGCGGCCGTAATAAAAGGAGGAAGATCCATTGTCAGCTCAGGGTCTGCAAAAACAATCCTGGCAAGCAGTTTTGGCGAAAACAATATTTTTTTCTGATGGGTTTCATCATCCGAAATAATAGCACTGCGACCAACTTCACTGCCTGTACCTGCTGTTGTGGGTATAGTTATAAAATGCGGCACTTCATTCGTTACATATACATCTCCGCCAACAAGGTCATCGTATTTAAAAAGATCATCGCGGTGATTAATACGTAATGTAATAGCTCTTGCTACATCCAACGCTGCACCGCCTCCAATACCAATTATGCAATCCCTGTTTGTATTATCCCACACATCCGTGCCTTTATACACATCGGATTTTACCGGGTTCTTATGTATATCATAAAATACTTCGCAGGAAATAAACTGATTATTCAGGCTATCGAGAATGGTTTTGAAAAATGGCAACTGACTCACGGTAGCATCCGTAACAATTAACGGCGCACTCAGCTTGTTTTGCTTCAGGTACGCCGGTAATTCTTTAACGGCCCCTGCTCCAAACCTGATGGTTGTTGGAAAATTATATTGATATACTTTATCGAATGTCATTATCTCTTTTATTTCAAATGATCTCAAAATATCTTTTCAATTCCCAATCTGTAACAGCTTTCGAATATTGCCGCCATTCCCATTCTCTCGTGCTGCTAAAATGGTCGACAAATTTTTCACCAAATAATTCTTTTGCAATGAAGGATTCTTTCATTGCTAGTGTTGCATCCAGCAGATTTTTTGGAAGAACCCCGTTTTTAGTATCCGCATATCCACTTCCTTTTGTCGGCAAAGCTTTTAATTTCATTTTATTTTTAATTCCATATAAACCCGATGCAAGACAAGCCGCCATTGCTAAGTAAGGATTAGAGTCAGAACCTGGTACTCTCGTCTCTAATCTGGCAGATTCGGCA
The DNA here is from genome assembly GCA_041743125.1 of Chitinophagaceae bacterium. Classification (GTDB taxonomy): domain Bacteria; phylum Bacteroidota; class Bacteroidia; order Chitinophagales; family Chitinophagaceae; genus Terrimonas_B. Next base: position 5,621 of record JBGTNK010000184.1, on the reverse strand, counting down.
CTGCCCGCCAATACTCTTAGCGCAGTGGTTCGGTTGTCTGTGGCCCACGTTAAAGTGGTGGGAGCCCACGCACCTTCAACCAATCTCTTATAACTATTAATGGTGGGTGCATACATCGGAAGTATATGCGGCAGGCAATGCAATTGACCGGCAATATAACTCTCCAGTAAAGCACTGATCCCTGTTTTATTCTTTTTATCAAAAAACAAATTCTCTTTATTATTGGATGACCAAAGACTTTGATGAACATGTCCGCTGCAACCAGGCAAGGTTTCATTCCATTTTGCCATGAAGGATGCAATTATTCCATGGCGATGTGCAATTTCCTTTACACTACTTTTAAAAATAACAGCACGATCAGCAGCTTCCAGGATCCCTGAATATAAAATGGCTGCTTCGTATACACCAGGTCCCGTTTCCGTGTGCAGGCCTTCAACGGGTATCTTCATTTTTTTCAATGAATCATACAGGTCATGAAAATAATTTCCTTCCTGTGAAGCCCGAAGAACTGAATATCCAAACATTCCTGGTGTAAGTGGTTGAGGACTTCGAAAACCGTTTTTATATAACTCGTCCCTGTTGTCAATAAAATTAAACCACTCAAATTCCTGTGAGAAGTAAGGAATATATCCGGCTTTTGCAGCCTGTTCGCTAATCTTTTTCAGTAGTGTCCGGGGACAAACATCGGCGAGTTGATTTTTTTCATTGCTAAAATCAGCCAGAAAAAAGGGAAGATCATTTTCCCAGGGAATTTGACGATATGTTTGCAAATCAACCGTTGCTAATGCATCGGGATAACCCGTGTGCCATCCTGTTACTTTTGTGTTATCATAAGCAACATCGGAAGCGTCCCATCCAAATACAACATCACAAAAACCAATTCCTTTTTCAGCAATAGATTGAAACTTCTCCAAACTGATCACCTTTCCACGAAGAATGCCATCAATATCCGTAACAGCCAGCTTAACTTTCTCAATTTTATCGGCGGATAGTTTTTGTAATAGCTCTTTATTGGTTTTAGGCTGTATCATGGATTCTGTTTTTTACTGCAAAGTGAAACCAAATATATGAAAGGGCCAGTATGCCAAAATAAATGATGGCCAGTTTACTGTTTAGCGTTGTCATGGCAATTAAAGAAACAAAAGCAATTATAAGGGCCACAATAGGAAAATAGGGATAAAAGGGAACGCGGAACGGGCGATCCATCAGGGGCTCTTTTTTTCGTAAAGCCATTACGGTTATCATTGATAGAACATATAAACTTAACGCTCCGAAACAGGCGATGGTAATGATTTCACTGGTTTTTCCGGTTAATAATGCAATGATGCCGATCAGCATATTAATCACCAGGGCATTTGCAGGTGTTTTGAATTTCGGGTGCACTTTTCCGAATAACTGTGGAATGTATTTCACTCTTCCAAACTCAAAAGTGGCGCGGCCGGCCGCCAGTATGATTCCATGAAAGGAGGCTACCAGCCCCATGAGGCCAATGGTGATGAGCAGGTGATATAACCAGCCGCTAGTACCGGTGATCTGTGCCAGTGCTAGAGGCAGGGGCGAATCAGAGGTCTCACTTCCCGGTGTGGGGTAAACAATTTTTTCCCATCCCCCTACACCCACTGCAGAAAGAAAAGTGAGGATGCATAGTATGATCAATGTTGCAAGCGCCGAACCGAATCCGCGAAGTATATTTTTTTGCGGATTAATAGTTTCTTCGGCTACATTGGCTACGCCTTCAATAGCAAGGAAAAACCAAATGGCAAAGGGTATAGCCGCCCACACGCCCTTCCAGCCAAAAGGGAATGCATTTAATTCTAAATTTTTTATTTCAAAATGTGGCAATGCAACTCCCGCAAAAAGCAACAATTCAAAAACAGCAAATACGGTAATGATCAATTCAAAAGCAGCAGCTGCTTTTACACCATATATATTCAAAGCCGTAAAAAGGATATATGCTGTAATGGCGATAACCGACACGGGTACGGCAGGAAAGAATATGTGAAAATAAGCGCCAATGGCTGCGGCTATAGCTGGTGGGGCAAAAACAAATTCAATGATCTGCGACATGCCGGCAAAAAACCCCAGGTCTTTTCCCAAGCCGCGATTGGCATAATCAAATACACCACCTGCTTTTGGAATGGCACATGCCAGTTCAGTATATGAAAAAGTAAAAGTGATGTAAAGGATAATGATGAAAAATGTGGCTATCGCTAAACCATAGGTTCCACCAGCAGCCAGGCCCAAATTCCATCCAAAATACATTCCCGAAATAACATATCCGACACCCATGCCCCAAAGCATCAATGGACCCAGGCTTCGGGATAATTGCGGAGAAGATTCAGCCGGTTGGTAGGACATAATTGGTTAGGACTAAAGATAGTGGTTTAGTTGATTAATTGAAAGACGGCCGGCTCAGGAATCCATGACCATTTCATCTTTCAATTGATCATCTTTATCAGGCTGCCTCCTGTTTTTTCTGTCTCTTGTTTGCATAGGCTGTTGCAGCTTCCCGCACCCAGGCACCATCATCCCAGGCTTTTTTTCTTGCAGCAAGCCTTTCTTTATTACAGGGACCATTGCCCTTGACTACATTCCAGAATTCATCCCAATCAATCTCTCCAAAATCATAATGTTTTTTTTCTTCATTCCATTTTAATGCAGGATCAGGTATTGCCATTTTTAAAACTTTAACCTGTTCTGCGCACATATCAACAAAGTTTTGACGTAACTCGTCATTCGTTTTTCGTTTGATCTTCCATTTCATACTTTGATCAGAGTTGGTACTTTCACTGTCACGGGGACCAAACATCATAAGCGATGGCCACCACCAGCGGTTGATGGCATCCTGGCACATCGCTTTTTGTTCTTCTGTACCCCGGGATAAAGTCAATAAAATTTCAAAACCCTGTCTTTGGTGAAAACTTTCTTCCTTGCAAATTCTTACCATGGCCCTTGCGTATGGCCCATGTGAAGTACGGCATAGCATTACCTGGTTCAAAATGGCCGCACCATCAACCAACCAGCCAATAGCTCCCATATCGGCCCATGAAAGCGTGGGATAATTAAAGATGGAAGAATATTTAGCCTTGCCACTGTGTAAATCATTGATCATTTGTTCCCGGGTAGTGCCCAATGTTTCCGCAGCTGAATACAAATAGAGTCCATGACCCGCTTCGTCCTGAACCTTGGCTATTAAAATAGCTTTTCTTTTTAGGGATGGCGCCCGGGTAATCCATTCTCCTTCCGGAAGCATACCCACTATTTCGCTATGCGCATGCTGGCTAATCTGCCGCACCAGGGTTTTTCGATAAGCGTCCGGCATCCAGTCTTTTGGTTCGATCTTTATTTCATTATCGATTTTATCCTGGAAAATTTTTTCAAAATCCTGTATGGCCATGAGCATTTTTTTATTAATGCAAATTTACAAAAATTGAAGGGTTATATGCAGAGGCTAATCCGCAAAAGTATTTTTGAGGACCAGGTAAATGCTAAAGAAATTTAAAGAAAATTATCACTGGATCTGTAGGCTTCTATTACTGCCAGTTCTCCTTCTTTTCCTTGTTTTGAATTTCCATGCTCCATGCCCATTATGCCTCTGTATCCCTTGTTGTAAATATATTTGAAAACGTTCTTATAATGGATCTCACCGGTTGTAGGTTCATTCCGGCCGGGATTATCCCCTATCTGGAAATAGGCGATCTCATTCCAGGCCAGCTCTATATTTTTAATGAGGTTGCCTTCGTTTTTTTGCATGTGGTATGCGTCATATAATATTTTGCAGGATGGGCTGTTTACCCCCCGGCATATTTCAAAAGCCTGGTCAGTGGTTCTTAAAAAAAGATTGGGAGTATCGCTTAAGGCTTCCAAAACCATGATAATTCCATGAGGCTCTAAAATTTCTGCGCCTCTTTTTAAGCCGTCTATTACATTCCCCACCTGGATGCCGATTGGTAAATTTCTTTCAAAATCACCGGGTACCACAGTAGCCCATTTTGCATTTACACGTTTGGCTATTTCAACCGATTGCCTGCATCCTTTTAAAAAAACATCTACATTTTCTTTTTTTCCTGCGGCCAGCGTATTGGCCCCGTTTCCTCCTTTTGGCACTACAAATACGCCCATTTTCATGCCTAGCCTGGCAAGGGTTTCCCCAATTTTTGTTTGTTGTTCTTCTGTTCGCCCTGCCATTCCATTATCTTCAATGGAACGAAATCCTTTGTCGTATGCAAACTTTATCTGGTCTATAAAATCGTTACCGGCATGATTCTTAAACATGCCGTCATGAAATGCATAATCCAGATTAAATGGTTTGTCAGCTTTGGCACCAGTAGGTGGTTCAGCTCCAAAAACATTTCCTGCTGCTGATAATGCGGATCCGGCAAGAATCCCGTTTCGAACAAATTTTCTGCGGTTCATAATTTAATTTAAGGTTTCAATTTACTCATATATTTTATTACTGAATGATTTTAACCGGATAAAACCAATGCAAACGTTTGGCAGCGTTTGCTGAATTCATCTTTATAACCTGTATCCAATTCATTTCTTGTTTATCTTCGAAGCGATGAAAAAGATCGCTTTGCTTGTCCTGGTGGCGAATGTGTTTTGTGGATTACTTGCACAATCTCCCGCAGAAACTTCTTTTATTAAATATGAACAAGCCATGCCCGGTTCGGAAATAAAATTTACCCTGGTTCCTATACCAGCCGGCACATTTTTAATGGGAAGTTCCTCAAAAGATAAAGCAAAACAAGATGACGAAATACCACAGCGAGCGGTTTCTCTTAATGCCTTCTGGATGGGTGCATATGAAGTCACCTTTGATGAATTCAATCTTTTTATCAATGATATAGCCCTGAGTCAGAATATTATTACTGATGCAGTTACCAGGCCCAGCTCGCCTTATATTGATATGACATTGGGTATGGGAAAAGAGGGTGGTTTCCCGGCTAATAGTATGCAGCAATACGGAGCTTTGATGTATTGTAAATGGCTCTATAAGAATACCGGTATATTTTTTCGATTGCCAACAGAGGCCGAATGGGAATACGCCTGCCGTGCAGGAAAAACAACCATCTATTCATTTGGCGATGATGCTTCCAAACTGGATCAATATGCCTGGTATAGTAATAATAGTGAGGACAGATATCATAAGGTGGGCCAAAAAAATGCTAATGAATGGGGCCTTTATGATATGCTGGGAAATGTTGCAGAGTGGGTATTGGATCAATATCAGGCAGATTATTATTCAACGCTTACTGATAAGAACGAAGATCCTGTCCGGTTTCCTGATGCCAGGTACCCGAGAATAGTAAGAGGCGGTAGTTATAATGACAAGGCAATTGATCTGCGATGCACGAACAGGACAATGTCGGATCCTGTATGGAATCGTCGTGATCCGCAAATACCCCGTAGTCGCTGGTGGAATGCCGATGCACCCTTTGTAGGTTTCAGAATAGTGCGGCCTTTACAACAACCAACAACCGAAGAAGCAGAATTATTTTTTCAAACATATCTTGGATTTTAAAAAAAACAGCAAAATGAATAACAACTCAAACAACAGCCGGAGAGAATTTGTAAAACAATCGTCTTTGATTGCAGGAGGATTGCTGGCAGTTCCATTT
>JBGTNK010000183.1:0-50561 GCA_041743125.1 Chitinophagaceae bacterium | reverse complement strand
TGGTACAGGGGCTACTCCAGTTTTACCCGATTATTTAAAAGTAGGTTCAGAGAATGGATTGTCTGGGTTATCACCAACTGATCCCAGGTTAGATCCCGCTAAATTCAACACGAATTTTGATAAGGGGCCGATTTACCAGGTAATTAGAGCTAATAAGGCAGGAACTGACTGGTATGATGCGCTCACAGAAACTAATCCTCTTCAAAATCATACAATAGGTTTTAGAGGTGGTAATGACAACGCTAAATATTATGCAGGAATAAGTTACTATGATGAACGCGGAACGGTTATCAATACAAATGTTCAGCGCTATAGCCTTAGGTTGAATAGTGAATTTAAAGTAAAAGAAACTGTTCGTTTTGGGCAAAACTTCCAGTTCACCTTCAGAGAAAATCCCAATATCGGATTTGGACCTGCCTCTGAAAATGCGATATTATTTGCGTTGACGATAAATCCTCTAATACCCGTTTATGATGAAGGCGGCGGTTTCGCTGGCACAACTGCACAGGGGTTTAATAATTCCACCAATACCGTTGCTCAGCGGATTCGCTCAAAAGGTAACAGGGGATTTGGTTCCGGTATTTTTGGCAACCTGTATACCGAGGTAGATTTTTTGCAGCACTTTACTTTCAGGTCATCATTCGGAGGAAATTTTGGATTTTTCCAAAATCGTTTCCTGAATTACAGAACGTATGAAAATTCTGAGAATGTAGGAAGCTACACTTTTGGTGAAGGCGGTGGCAATACGGGTGGGTGGACCTGGACCAATACAGTTAAATACAACCAGGTGTTTGGTAATCACAATGTCAATTTCATTGGAGGAATAGAATCAATTGCAGATTCATACTTTAGATTTCTTAGCGGCCAGGGGCTAAATCCATTTACAATTAATCCAAGTTATTTAACAATCACAAATACTGATGCTAGCGGCCGTGCGGTCAATAGCGGAGGTAATCCTTTAGTGAAACTGTTTTCACAATTTGGAAAAGTAGACTATACCTATGATGACAGGTATTTATTTAGTGGTACTTTAAGAAGAGATGGTGCTTCTGTATTTGGAGAAAATGACCAATATGGAATTTTCCCGGCTGTTTCTGCTGGCTGGCGCATTACTGAGGAAGATTTCTTAAACGACGTTTCATGGCTAAATGAATTAAAAATTCGTGGAGGTTGGGGTAAAATGGGTAATGCCCGTATCAGTCCCAATAACCAGCAGAATACGGCAGGGTCAGGCTCGGCATTAGGTTATGATATAAGCGGAAATAATACAAGTACAGCTTCTGGCCTTGCACTCACTGGTCTTGGTAATCCTAATGCAAAATGGGAAGAGAATACAACCATAAATATTGGATTTGATGGAACCCTGATCAAAAATAAATTAGATATTATTTTCGACTGGTATACCCGTAAGACAAAAGATTTACTTTTCCGGGATAATTTGCCAGCTACGGTAGGAAGCGCAACCCGTCCATTTGTAAATATTGCTTCAATGGAAAATAGTGGAGTTGATTTGATGATTACCTATAAAGGCAAAGCAAGTAATTTTCGGTATGAAGCTGATTTCATAATTACAAAGTATAAAAATGAAATAACTAAGGTTTCTGATGGAACTGATTTCTTTGATGTAGGATTTACCAACAGAATTGGTGGCGGGGTTGTTCGTAATGTTAAAGGTCAGCCGATCTCTACCTTCTTCGGCTACCAGGTACTGGGTCTTTTCCAGGATGCTTCAGATGTTTCAAAATCTGCAACGCAGGATGGAGCGGCACCGGGTCGCTTTAAGTATGCTGATATAAATACAGATGGAAAGATTGATGATAAGGACAGAACCTTTATTGGCAATCCAAATCCTGATTTTACTTATGGCTTTAATGCAAGGTTCATCTATGGCAATTTTGACCTGGAAGGCTTATTCTACGGAGTTGCAGGCGGAGAAGTAATGAATTTTACAAAATGGTTCCTTGATTTTTATCCTTCATTTGCCGGTATTGGTAAATCCACAAGAGTTTTGAATGCATGGACTCCAACCAACACCAATACGGATGTGCCCAAATTTGAAAACGTATCTAACTTTAGTACTAATGGAGTATTGAATTCCTATTATATAGAAAAAGGAAGTTATTTTAGAATGAGAAGTCTTAAGTTAGGCTATACATTCCCCCCGGCTACTTTAAGGAAGTTTCACCTGGATAAGTTGAGATTCTTCCTCCAGGGTACTAATCTTTTTACAATTACGAAATATACTGGAACAGATCCGGCTGTAAGTGGTGTAGATACCAATTTTGGTGTTGACGTTGGTAACTATCCGGTAAACAGGCAAGTATTATTTGGTCTTAGCATTGGTTTGTAAATATTTTAAATTGCATTAAGTTTAATCGATAAAAATTATGATTATGACAAATAAAAAATTCAGGTTACTATCACTTTCTGCACTTACAGCGGGCTTAGTGCTGGTGGTAATTGCTTGTAATAAAAAATTCCTTAACCAGGATACAACGGGTCTTCTAACTGAACAACAGGCCCAAAGTAAAAAAGGTGCCCAGCAATTCCTTATTGGAGCTTATTCTGCTTTGAAGGGAGCGGGCTGGGAAGGTGGCGGTTCAAACTGGGTGTATGGAAGTATTGTTGGAGGCGAAGCCAACAAAGGATCTGATGCCGGTGATCAGGCGAATATTGTTCCCATTCAGCAATACGCTGCCCTGCCTACCAACAATTATTTTAACATTAAGTGGAGCGCCTTATATGAAGGCATTGCCCGGGCTAATAGCACCATCCGTATTGCTACTAACCTGACCGCAGCAGATATACCTGATGCTGAAAAAAACCAGATTATTGCAGAGGCCAGATTTTTAAGAGGTTTCTACCATTTTGAAGCAAAAAAAATGTGGAACAAAATTCCATATGTTGATGAAACCATTAATTCCTTAAATTCAAAAGTGCCTAATACTGCTGACGCTTGGGCGAAAATTTTGGAAGACATCAATTTTGCCAGAACGAATCTTGCTGTAAAACCTGCTGCTGTAGGCAGGGTAAATAAATGGGCTGCAGAGGCTATGTATGCAAAAGCGCTTATGTTCCAGGGGAAATATGCAGAGGCAAGACCTATCCTTACTGATATTATAAATAACGGAAGGACCTCAGGTGATTTAAAATATGCTTTGGCCCCGGCTTTTCATGATCTCTTCAATGCTGACAGGGAGAATGATCCCCTGGTAAGGGCAGAAACTATTTTCGCATACGAGGCTTCTGTGAATGATGGATCGGGCGGTGTAAACGCCAATTACGACCAGGTGTTAAATTTCCCCTATAATGGGGGACCGGGTACTTGCTGCGGTTTCTTTCAGCCATCGTTTGAATTTGTAAATTCATTTAGAACAAGTGCTACCGGGTTACCCTTATTGGATGGTTCTTACAATACCGGTGCTAACCAGGTTAAAACTGACCAGGGGCTTGAATCAACGGATGCCTTTACACCTGATGGAGGGAACCTGGATCCAAGATTAGATTGGACTGTAGGTCGACGTGGAATTCCATATCTGGACTGGGGCCCACATCCGGGAAAAGCTTGGATCCGCGACCAGGGTAATGGTGGCCCATTTGCACCTAAAAAGAATGCATATTATAGAACGCAGGCTGGTAAACTATCCGATGGCACAAGCTGGGCAAGTGGTTTAACTGCTATTAATTATAAAATTATACGCTTTGCTGATGTTTTATTAATGGCTGCTGAAGCTGAAATTGACGGTGGAGGTACACTTGAGAAAGCCCGTGAATATGTAAATATGGTACGTGCAAGAGCGGCTAAGCCAGGTACAGAAGTGCCAGGTGCTGCTGCTAATTATCTCATAAGTATCTATACGGCACCATGGACAGATCCTGCAGTTGCAAGAAGCGCAGTTCGTTTTGAAAGGAAGCTGGAATTGGGTATGGAAGGACATCGTTTCTTTGACCTGGTTCGCTGGGGAATTGCTGATGTGGCATTGGGTGCATTTTTGTCTTACGAGAAGCCTAAGCTAAGCGCAGGTTATGGCAGTGCTACTTTCACAAAAGGTAAGAATGAATATTTCCCGATTCCTCAAACTCAAATTGATTTACACACTTCGGCAGGTACTTCAACACTTACGCAGAATCCGGGATATTAATTTTAATATTTTATAAAGGGAAAAGGGCAGATACTATTTCTGTCCTTTTTTTATTTTCTTTTTTTAAAAATTTATTTTCATTTCTTTTTGTGTAGAAATAACATTCTATCACATTTTACCAGACTTAAAATCAGTTTCGAAATAAGAGGTCGTAATGAAAACTTTACTCCTTTCTTTTATTAAGAAAAATTAATTTGATAGTTTAAATTGTGCTGGCCAATACCACAGATAAATGAAGAAAGTAATTTTGTTTTTTGTTTTGTTTTTTATTTCCCTGCTGTGGCTGACCAATTGTAAAAACCAGGGCTCTCCTGAACTGGTGGATGAAAACAACCGGGAAGGGTATCAATTGGCGCAAAAATATTGCAAGAGTTGCCATCAGTATCCGGATCCGGATTTATTGAATAAAACAACATGGGAAAATTATGTGTTGCCAAAAATGGGTGACTTTGTTGGGTTTCTATACCTGGGCATGAATCATTATGTTCAAAATGGCAATGCTGAAACAATGAAGTTGGACGAATGGTATAAAATTGTAAAGTATTATACAACAGAATCTGTACAGGAGAATAAAAAAAAAATTGAGAAAACAATAAAAAAAGATCTTCGATTATTTAATGTGGGAATTCCTTCCTTTTCTGTTGACCGCCCGTTTACCACGATGGTAAATACAATATCTTCTTCAAACGGATTTTTTTTTGCAGACGGATTGGAGCAACAGCTATATTTTTTATCAGCGGATAATGTTTTAGTTGATTCCTTTCCTATTTTGAAAGGAGTTTCTAATTTGCGAATTAGAGATTCTGCTTACGAACTATTATCGATGGGTGTTTTGCAGCCCTCAGATAGTCGGGAAGGAAAATGGGTTACGGTCGGTCGTTTCAATAAAAATATGCGCATTATCATTGACAGCCTGCAGCGGCCAGTGCATATATCTTATGCAGATCTGAACAGGGACGGGCTTGAAGATTTAGTGGTCTGTGAATTTGGAAACCAAACGGGGATGCTAAGCTGGTTTGAAAATAGTGACAAAACTCAATACAAAAAACATATTTTGCGTCCACTGCCCGGAGCTATTAAAACCGTTGTGTATGATTTTAATAAGGATGGTCTGCCGGACATCATGGCAATGATGGCACAAGGTGACGAAGGCATGTTTATCTATTATAACCTGGGTAATAATAATTTTAATGAAGAAAGAGTTTTGCAATTTCCGCCTTCTTATGGTTCTAATTATTTTGACCTTCTTGACATAAATAAAGATGGCTACCCGGATATCGTTGCAACAAACGGTGATAACGGGGATTATCCACCAGTATTAAAAGCGTATCACGGGATAAGAATTTATCTGAATAATGAAAAAAATGAATTTAGCGAAAAATTATTCCTGGCTATGAATGGCGTAGGTAAAGCCATTGCCATGGATTTTGATAAGGATGGTGATATCGATCTTGCTTCTATTTCCTTTTTTCCGGACTACAATTCAACTCCCGAAGAGGGATTTATTTATTGGGAGAATACCGGCGGGCTTACTTATGAGCCTTCATCATTTAGCCAGGTTACTGCAGGCAGGTGGTTAACGATGGACGCCGGAGATATTGATGGCGATAAGGATATTGATATTGTTTTGGGTAATGCATTTATTGTTATTGGCAATGTACCGGATTCCTTAAAAAAAAAATGGGAAGCATACAGACCTTCGGTGATTATTCTCAGGAATAATTTAAACGATATATCTGCACCATAAGAAAAACGAAACAACATTATTGGAGAATGTGATTAATACAAAAAAGAAATTTAATTTCTGTTTTTCTATTATTGCTCATAATATTTTACATTCTTTTCTTTTAAAAATTCCTTTATAGTATCCACATGGATACACTGTCCCAGGTGGAGGAAAGAATAGTCAGAAACCTTTTTGGTTTTGTTATTTGACACTATTTCTTTTTCTACCAGGTCAAATCCCAGGTGAAGGTGTTTGGTTGAAAATTGCATGCCGTATACAATTCCTTCTTTATTAAACAGAGGTCCTCCGCTTTGCCCTTTTAGCCCGGGAGTGCTTAATTCTATACCAAAAAGTCTATTATCTTCGGCCAGAAAACGCGTAACCATTCCTTCAATTGGAAACCTTGGTGAGTGTGATATTCCCTCATTGCTCCATTCAATATCGTCCGTATTTTTATTGAATTTAAAGTTGGTAAACTCCGGAAACGGGAATCCCAGTCTGCATAAAAATTCCCCCTGCCGGATGGAGGAGGAATCCTTCAGAAACTGGGCACATTCATTATACTTTAAACTTTTATAGTCATTGAATTTGATAATGGCCAGGTCGTGCTTTGGATGAAAGTGCATCGTGAAGCCGGACATGAAATCCACACAATCAATAAAATTATGTTTTACCTGGATGACTGGGTCATTATTGTATTTGTATTTTAACTCAAGTCCCTTCAGGTTCCGTTTATACTGGCCGTCCTTTGGTAGTTGGTCTCTTTCTTTTTTAAATTCGTTGAACTGGTTATTCAGGTTGTCAGAAGTAGATAATAACCCGGCCACATGCTTGCAAGTAATAGCATATCCATCTTCATTTACAAAAAATAAGGTGGCTGCGCCGGGAATAATTTTTTTTCCTTCATAGGTTCTTAAAATGGAGTGGATCGGCCTGGTGAACCGGGCCGCTTTTTCTATCGCTTCAACAAACATATTGCTGCAGATTTATTCAAAATAGAAAGATACGGTATCCTGTGGTGCAAAAAACAAATGGTCATCATGAGTCTTACTACCTGTCAAAAGCAACTCACCCGGAAATCATTTTCAATGCCTGTGTATAATAAACAGGTTTTTTGTTCTCTCTATTTATCTTTATAGGGTAAAAATTCCCCTCTAAGGTGGTGTTTACTGCCTAGCTATTTATCTGCTCTTTCCAATAAACTTTTCATCAGGGCTATCTCTTTTTCCTGTGCTTTTATGATATCTTCAGCAAGTTGTTTTACCTCCGGATCTTTCAGACTGTCATTTTTACTTACTAAAATTGCAGATGAATGGTGCGGTATCATAGCCTTCATATAATTTCTGTCTTCTATAAATGTCTGTTGCCTTAAAAATGTAAGCGTAATCACAAACACGGCTATACTGGTAACTATTATTGCCAGGTTCCATTTTTTATTTGGATACATTTTACCCATCATCAGAAGCATTACCATCGCCATAGGCGCAACCATCAGGAGTGCCATATAAAATCGGGTTGTACTCAGGTAAACGTGTTCTATTCTGGCCACATTTAAAAACATAACAGCATACATGATAATAAAGGAAATGATCATCATCAGCAGAAACTTTTTGTAATTCATGATTATTTATTTTAAACCTTTAAAAACGATACATTTTATGTTGGTTGGATAAGGTTACAAAAGCCACACCAAACAACAACAATTATTTTTTTGGCATTTTTTTGAAAATGTAGTGGCCTCTTAAATTTATAGAGTTGCCAGTTTATGTGTAAATAAGAAAGAGGGATGGGGTATAATTGAATTTTGAAGATAAGGATTGAACTCCTTATTTCTTATCTGCAAGACTTTTAGTGGCGCCTGCGCAGCACTCATTAATAATGTTCAGCGCTTTAAGTGTTTGGTAGCTTTTTTCACGGGATTGGTTTAGAAGTGAGATCAAAGGTTTGTTCAAATTATTACCCACAAAATTTTTCTCTTTAAAGGCTTTAATGAAAACCTTTTCAAGAATTTTTCCTGCAATGGGTCCTTTATGAACGATTTTCAAAATCCTGCCATACACTGCCGGGGCATACAGATCATAAATTTCAGATTGAGACAGGTTATTTTGTGTGGGTATGTTTTTTATATTATCAGCAGACATGATGATGTTTTTATTAATTTACCTGATATCATGCTACAAACAACGAACCAGGATAAGTTCAAAGATAGGCAAGAATGGCAGCTATTGTTTCAGAAGGGTGGCTCATATGGGGGCAATGGCCATAAGCTTTTAAAATAGTCAGGGTATTGTTTGGTGTATTTAGATTGATATATTGTCCTACAACCAGCGGCGCTATCATATCTTCAGCACATTGAATGGTTAAAGACGCAACGGGTATTTTGGGAAGATCATTTCTGTTGTCAGAAAGAAAGGTAACTCTGGCAAATTGTTTTGCTATAAGAGGATCAATGGAACAAAAGCTATCTGCTAACTCCTGACCAAGAGCCGGGTCATTGGATTTGTTCATGATTTCTGGAGCCAGGGACCTTGCCCAACTTATGTAATCATCTTCCATCACTTCCAGTAAGGTATCAATTGTTTCCTGGTCAAAGCCACCTTCATAACCTTCTTTAGATATATAACAAGGAGAAGGGCCAATAAAAATCAATTTTTTAAATAAAGTTGGTCGTTTTATAGAAGCAAGACCCCCAATAATGCAACTGACTGAATGGCCCACAAATATTACATCTTTTAGATTCAAGGCGTCGCAAATTTCTATTAGATCTAACACATACCCGTTTAATGATTCATATCTTTTAGCGTCATATGCGCTAAGATCAGATTTTCCTGCACCTACATAGTCAAAAAGAACGAGTTTGTAATCTGATACAAACTCGTCCTTAATATATTTCCAGGCATTTTGATCACAGCCAAATCCATGTGCAAACAGCATGGCATTATCCCCTGATCCTAAAATGTTAACATTATTCCTTTTTAGAATGTCCGGCATCGTTATATGATTTCAAAAAAGCTAAAATGAAACCCTGAGAATGGCATTACCGCCCTGCAGGTATTGTGTTGAATCTATGGGTAACAACATACAAAGAAAAAGGTTGGGATTGTAGTAATAATTGGACTAAAATCAATTTTTTATTACATTTTTTGTGGAATCCACAGCTTTGGCTGTTTGAAGTCTTTAGGCAGGCAATTAAAAATCTAATAAAGGATATCAACTGTGAGTGAAGAATCTGTTCTTTTCTTGCTATTCATTCGGTTTGTGCTTGTCAGTCTATTAGTTAGATTTGCCGCAACTGCGAACTAAAGCAATACATTTAGAATTTAGGTTCATTTTCATTTTTGATGTGGTGAATCTTGGTACCATTTATCCTTTCTTTATTTCTTATTCAATTATTTCACTTGACAGACTATTTTATTTAATTGTTCATGAAGCAATACCTGAAACTATTTGACCTTACGCAAAAAGTTAACTACTGAACGGAAATTTTATCTGGCCTAGCGGTGGCGCTGGCACTTGTACCGGAAGCAATAGCATTCGCTTTGATCGCAGGCCTGTCGCCCCTTACGGGTTTATATGCAGCTTTTACTATTGGCCTGATCACCTCTATTTTTGGTGGCCGTCCGGGCATGATCTCTGGAGCTACCGGCGCAGTAGCGGTGGTGCTGGTTGTTCTGGCAAAGGATCACGGTGTAGAGTATGTTTTTGCAACGGTATTTCTTGCCGGCCTGATACAAGTGAGTGCCGGATTATTCAAACTTGGCAAATTTATCAGGCTAGTTCCTCATCCCTTTATGTTTGGGTTTGTAAATGGACTTGCCATATAATTTTTATGGCCCAGGTAGATCAATTTAAAATGACTGACAGCGCCGGAGTGATGCAGTGGATGCAAGGGGGTCAATTATTTTTAATGCTAGGTCTCGTTCTGCTGACCATGCTTATAATATGGGGGCTGCCCAAGATCACCAAATAATTCCGGCATCACTTACGGCTATTTTGGTGGTTTTCTGCCATAGTGGTAGTTTTTAATATTGACACAAAAATTGTTGGCCACATTGCTTCAGTGCAAGGTGGGTTTCCCCTTTTTCATATTCCTGATTTACCATTCACTTTAAACACACTGCAAATTATTTTTCCATATGCTTTAATAATGGCAGGCGTTGGGTTAATAGAAAGTCTTCTCACTTTAAATTTAATAGATGAGATAACGGAAACACGTGGCAGGGGGAATAAAGAAGCAGTTGCGCAGGGGGCAGCCAGCATGGTGACTGGTTTTTTTTCAGGAATGGGAGGTTGTGCAATGGTTGGTCAGAGCCTGATCAATATTTCTTCTGGAGCAAGGGCAAGGTTATCCGGAATAGTTCCGGCTGTAATGCTATTGTTGTTTATCATGTTTGGAGCGGGGTTAATCGAAAAATTACCCATGGCGGCTTTAACCGGTTTGATGATCATGGTTGCTATAGGCACTTTTGAATGGGCAAGCATAAAAATGGTGGGCAAAATGCCAAAGCATGACATTTTTGTTGGCATTCTTGTGGCAGCCGTTACTGTTCTGTTGCGTAACCTGGCATTAGCTGTATTGATTGGTGTGATTATTTCGGCCCTTGTATTTGCATGGGAGAGTGCAAAAAGAATTAGGGCAAGAAAATTTATTGATGAAAAAGGGGTGAAACACTACGAAATTTTCTGTCCTCTATTTTTTGCTTCTGTATCTGCCTTTAACGAAAAATTTGATGTGGTAAAAGATCCTGATGAGGTAGTAATTGATTTTAAAGAAAGTAAGGTTGTAGACATGAGTGGCATTGAAGCATTAAATAAACTTACAGAAAGGTATAAAAAGTTAGATAAGAAACTGCATTTAAAACATTTGAGTGCTGATTGCCGGAAATTATTAAAAGATGCAGATAAAATAATTGATGTCAATATTATGGAAGATCCTCATTACAGAGTAGTTGTTGACAAAATCTAAACCATATAAGGTTGTTTCATAAATTTCACAGGCATTTGGTATAAAAAAAACCTGCCATTATAAGCAGGTTTTTAGTAATGTAAAATCGTAACGAATCAGGGAAATATTCCCAGTTCAGCATAGCTGGTAGCCACTTTATTAATTGCAACAACGTAAGCTGCCGTACGCATATCAGGTATTTCCGGGTTATTCTTCCATTCGTTCATGATCTCATGGGTTGCTGTTACCATTGTTTCTTCCAGTCCGCTGTATACCAGGTCCACTTCATCAGCTCCATGCACTATATAATCCTTTTCTTTTTCATCCATTTTTTTTCCTGACAAAGATTCCATCTGGCTAACAATATGCGAATTCATATTTTCATTGAATCGTTTTTCAAGCCGGCCATACCGGACGTGACTAAGGTTTTTTAGCCATTCAAAGTAGGAAACAGTAACGCCACCGGCATTTAAATACATATCGGGAACCACCAGCACTCCTCGCTTTATAAGAATTTCGTCAGCTTCCGGTGTGAGCGGACCATTCGCCGCTTCGCCGATAATTTTTGCTCTGATTTTTGGCGCATTATTTCCATCTATTACATTTTCCAGTGCTGCCGGAATTAAAATATCACAATCCATCTCCAGCATTTCCTCTTTGATGTCAAAATGTTTGCCCTTTTCATAATTAATGATACTTCCCGTATCCTTCCGGAAATGAAACACATCATCTAAGTCAAGTCCCTGTTGGTTATAGATTGCTCCGTCGTGCTCAGACAAACCGACAATAATGGCGCCTGCATCCTGAAAAAACCTGGCAGAGTGATAACCAACATTACCCATTCCCTGGATAGCTACTCTTTTCCCTTCAACTCCCGTTGTTAATCCTAGCTTCAACATAATATCCGTCATATCACATACCTCCCGGATCCCAAAAAAAACTCCCAGGCCAGTTGCTTCACGCCGGCCACGTACACCACCCTGTGAAACTGGCTTCCCTGTTACGCAACCTGCTGCATCAATTTCACCGGGATGCATAGCTGAATAGGTGTCCAGTATCCAGGCCATTTCTCTTTCTCCGGTCCCATAATCAGGAGCGGGTACATCTGTGCCTGGTCCGATAAAATTTTTCTTTATTAGTTCTGCCGTGTAGCGGCGTGTAATTTTTTCAAGTTCATAAGCAGAATATTTTTTTGGGTTGATCTTGATACCTCCTTTACCTCCACCAAAGGGTACGTTTACGATAGCGCATTTGTAAGTCATCAATGCGGCAAGGGCCATTACCTCATCCTGGTTTACTTCGGCGGCAAAACGAATTCCTCCTTTACAAGGGGTTTTGTGTTGTGAGTGTTGTACGCGGTAGGCTTCCATAACTTCGATGCTTCCATCATCCCTCTTTATTGGGAATCTCATCCGGTAAACTGCATTGCAAGCTTTTATTTGATCAAGGATACCCGGAGGCCATTTTGTGAATTTAGATGCTTTGTCAAAACTTTTTTCGACGGCGCCAAAAAAACTGTAATTGTCAGACATGAATTCAATTTTTAATTTTCAAATAGCAAGGGTTATATAATAGAAATCGTTAAAGACCTTTAAAAATAAAACAATCGGTTGCCATATTAATTCCCGGCTTCATCCTGATTTTTCAATTCTTTTTCCATCTTACTCATCTTCCTGTCTAATCTTGCTACATACAATATTAATCCTGCCAAAATTGTAAGTATCACTGCAATTACAACGTATATGCGACCATTGCTTCGCATGGTGTCACCAATAGAAGTTGAGGCTGCGCCATCCTGTGCCCGGGCAACCATGACAAGAAACAACCCTGAAAAAAGAAGAATAATATCTTTTATCTTTTGCATTATAAATTTTTAGGTTTCTGGTGCGGTTTATTTAGGTATTTATTTAGTTTTTTTTTCCCTCTCCTGGTTACTTTCCCATGATTTTTTTTTCTTTCAATAAATTCAGGCGGATCTTCAACGTAGTTATCCAAACGGCCAGCAAAGTCCATCCAATTACTGCAGGGTAAAAAACTATCCGCATGCCTGCATCAATATCTTTATAATTCATGGCAGGGTTTCCTTCCTGCCCCGGGTGAAGGCTGGGTAATATGCGGGGTACAATCCAGATAGAAGGAAACAACATAGCATAAGCGAATATATTATATACAGCGCTTATCCTTGCTCTTTTATCCATATCGGTAATGGAATCACGTAATACCAGGTAGGAGGCATAGATCAATAAAGCAATCGCTGCCCCGATAAGTTTGGGTTCACGGGCCAGTGCGCTGAAAGATTCAAACGCGGGGTTATTTGGGTCTGCCCATGTATAACTCATCCATATGGCACCGGTGGCATATCCCAGCACGCCAAATACAATACCCACCACAGAATATTGCCGGGAATAGATATCATATTTATGATCCAACGTGCGGAGATATCGAATGGCATTTACAACTGAAATTGTAAACAGGATCATCATTGCAAACCACATACAAACATGGAAATATAAGTTACGTATAGTCTCTTCTAATGCCGGAAGCTGTGGAATTTTAAATAATAATCCTCCCAGGATAGTATAAACAAGCAATACAACACTCAGGATCTTCCACCAGGATTTGTACATGTAATTTCTTTCGTTCGCCATGGATTATTATTACTGTTGAATTGCTGATACCTAAAGTGCAGCAAAATTAAGGTGGAGTATTTAATACTTGTTAATTTTTCGCAATTATAAATAAGAGTGCATGGCTTGATATTTTAAATGAAAAAGACCATCGTAATGAATGTTTTTCAATAAACAGTATAAAAAATTTGTGAAAAGCAATTGCACTTTGGTTGTCCCGATTGGCAGGAATTATAATTTTCGTAAACATGTTTTAGCATAGGATTTTTAATGAAGTTACACTTTCATCAGTCTTTCCATAAAAAAGGAAAAAGTATAACTGCAAGAAGCATGACCATCAGATCCAGAGCTACCAACAGGAAAATAGTTGTTGCCTTTATTGTCAGCACGGGATTGAAAGCCGCATTGGAAAGCTGCATTAACAAAATCAATTGAGGAATAATCAGTGGAAAACCCAAAACAGCCATGATAGCCGCATTCTGTTGTGCCCTGGCAGCAATTGCAGCGAGAAAAGTAAATACCAAACTAAGACTCCAGCCTCCTAACAGAACAAGGCCTATAAATGCCCCTGCCTTTATAATTGGATTTCCCAGAAATAAACTAAAAAGCACCAGGCTTATTGTGCTCATGATCAACATCAGCAGGGAATTAAATAATAGTTTGGCTAATACAAAGTGAGCCGGTGAAGCTATAGAATAGAAATAAAGCATCCTTTCCTTGCTCTCCTGCAGAAAACTTTTTGCCACTGCATTTATACAAATAAACAATTGAATCACCCAAAATAGTCCATTCCACACCCTGGTTTCGGGATCATCGATGGCCAGGAATAAAACAAAAATTGTGGCACCGATATAAAGCAGAATGCCATAAAAGCTGTACTGCTGCCTTATTTCAAGCAAGAGATCTTTCTTAAAAAGAATATATATACGACGGATATTTCCGATTTTATTTATTTTTTAGCGTGAAATTAATAATTCCATTTTTCACCCGGACGTTGGGTTATTTTTCCGGATAAAACATTGCTTTGCCTGCATTCAAACCTTCTCAAAAAATTTATCCCAAATCATTCAAAAGTCAAGTTCTAACTTTTTTCATTATAACAAACACGGCAGCGAGGTTCATACACATCAATTGCACCTAACATAACTCTGTCTTCATTGGGAATCTTTCGGTACGAATAGTTAGCAATATTTCCGCATTTAACACATATCGCATGCAGTTTGGTGACATAATCAGCTTTGGCCAGGATGAACGGCATCTGTCCAAAAGGTTTACCTGTAAAATCCATATCGAGCCCTGCTACAATTACCCGAATTCCCCGATAAGCGAGAATATCGCATACATTGGGCAATTCATCATCAAAAAACTGCGCCTCATCAATACCGATTACATCCACATTCTGAGCCATCAGTAAGATTCTTTGTGAATTGTCAATTGGGGTTGAAGGAATGGCATTGGTATCATGGGAAACGATCTTTACATCATCAAACCGGGTATCAATGGACGGCTTAAATATCTCTACTTTCAGGTTGGCTATTTTCACCCTTTTTAGCCTGCGAATCAATTCTTCTGTTTTTCCACTGAACATAGATCCGCAGATTACTTCTATCCAGCCGCGGCGTTCGCCCCGTATATTTGGTTCAATAAACATTGTTAAGATTTAATTCCGGGGCTCAAAATCAATTTATTGGCAAACTGTTTGTACTTTTAGAACGCTGATTTTTGCGGATTACCAGGGATTGTATCAATTTTTTAGTATTGCTTTAAAGTGGATGAAGAGCAGAAATTATACTGGTAAAAATCTATAATTTATATAAATCTGCAATTTTTGATCAGCGCTTCAAATGTAGCAAAATGGAACGAATCGAAGTCCTGATAGCCAAATTAAATGAACAGTTTAGGCAGAAATGTCCTTCGGAGCAGATGCTTTTTACTCTCCAACTCCTGCAAAACGAGTTAATCAGCAGTCAACAAACTAATACATCTTTAGGTACTTCAAAAGTTTCGGTATTGATGCCTTCTGTGGTTAAAATTGACTCCTCACAATATGAAAAATATGCACCCAAACCCATGGAAAGGCCGGCGGTCCAGGAATTAAAAGAAAAAGTTTTGATAGAAAATGAATCTGTGTCCATAGTTCAGCAGAATGGGCAGCTGGATATGGTTTTTGATCCCCTTGTAGAAATTCCCACCTTATCGCACCAAATAAAAAGCAGAAATGCAGAAGGTCTTTCAGAATCATGGAATGATAAGCATAAACAGATTAAAGCTGAGCTGGTCGAGATATTGAAAGAAACACCTATCAAGGACCTCCGAAAGGCTATTGGCATCAACGACCGGTTTTTATTTATCAATGACCTTTTTCGTGGCGATGAAGTGATGTATGAAAGAAGTATAAAAACCATCAATAGTTTCAATATTTTCCCTGAAGCAGAGTATTGGATCAGCCGTGAACTTAAAACCAAATTAGGTTGGGATACTGAACTCCCTGTTGTAATTCAATTTGATCAGCTTGTCAAAAGACGATTTTCCTGAATATATCTTACTATTTTTTCTGTTGCTCCCCTGTTAGTATAAACATAGGCTTTAGATTTTTCACAACTTGCATCGTATGCAGATTTATCATTCAGATACTTTTGGAGAGCGGAAACGCATTCTGATATGTTTCTAATACTTATAGCCCCCCCTGAATTGATCAGGTCAATCGCTTCCTGGAATTTATTATAGGCAGACCCGAATATTACCGGCTTACCATAAACAGCAGCTTCCAGGGTATTATGTATCCCCTTTCCAAATCCTCCACCAACATAAGTGATATGTCCATATTTATATAAGCGGGACAGCATGCCCACGTTATCAATAATGAGTGTATAAAATTTAGCTAACGAAATAATATCAAGACCGCCCGGTTGTTGCATACCTGCTAATAATTCAGAATATAATATTGAATGTGGAAATAGGCTTTGAATATATCCGATATGCTCTTTATTCGTTTCATGCGGAGCGATGATCAATTTTAGTTTGGGGTCATTAATTCTGGCCAAAGAATCTTTCAATAATTCTTCATCCCGGGGCCATGTGCTACCTGCTACAATTATTTTGTAATTACCTGTAAATAACTCAATGGCTGCTAAAGGTTCCGATTTTTCTGCAATTTCTATCACCCTGTCAAAACGTGTATCTCCCGAAATACTGACCTTCTCTTTCAACCCTATTTTTTGTAAAAGTTGCTTCGAAATTTCATTTTGTACAAATAAATGATCAAGAAAGGAAAGCATTTTTCTCTGCAGACCTCCGTACCACTTAAAAAAAATTGAATCCCTTCTGAAAAGGGAAGAGATCAGTATTATCGGAATTTTTCTTTCTTTTATTTGCTGCAAATAATAATACCAAAATTCATATTTAACGAAAATGACAAGGGTAGGATTTACCTGTTCTAAAAACCGGATGGCGTTTTTGGGTCCGTCAAGAGGTAAATAAAAGACCCAATCAACGCCATTATAATCTTTTCTAACCTCGTATCCCGAAGGCGAAAAAAAAGTCAACAAAAATCTGTAATCCGGGTAATTTGTTTTTAGAATCTCAATGACTGGCCTGCCTTGTTCAAATTCTCCCAGGGAAGCGCAATGCATCCATACTATTTTTGACCATATTTTGGTTTGGGTTACTTTGTTCTGATTGTCTGATTTAGATTCCTGGTTGAAATCAGATACAATTTTTAATTGGTCCCAAATTACTTTCCGGCCCTTAAGCCACTTTTTTGCCTTGGGGTTAAACGGGGCAGCTATATAAACTGCAGCTTTGTAAAAAATCAGAAATAAATTGTAAAGAAAAAGTTCCAATAGTTTGAATTTTTGCCGAAATAGAGAAGTGGAAGACAATATTTATCGGTTGTAAAAGTAAAGTCTAACAATTAAAGTACCTGTATTTTGCTATTTTTACGCACTTTTAAAAGTAATGAATTAGGCCTTTAATATTTGGTTGAATTTTTATAGATGATAAAGGTCTTCCGGTATATGTAAAGCTGGAATTTATTCCTTACTAAGTCTTAAAATAAAAATTATATATGGTTCCGGTTCAGATGGTGGATACAAAAACGCAGTATCAAAAGATAAAAACGGAAATCGATAGTGCAGTTTTGGCCGTTATGGAAAGCTCAGCTTTTATTAATGGACCTGCTTTGCAGGAGTTTGAAAAAAACTTATCTGCCTATCTGGGGGTAAATCATACTATACCTTGTGCCAACGGGACAGATGCATTGCAAATCGCCATGATGGCCCTTGGTCTTGAGCCTGGCGATGAAGTAATAACCCCTTCCTTCACCTATATAGCCACAACGGAGGTAATTGCCTTACTAAAATTAAAACCGGTATTTGCTGAAGTAGATCCAAAAACTTTTTGCCTTGACCCTGTAGCGTTGGAAAAGTTGATAACCCCCAAAACGAAGGCTATTGTCCCTGTGCATTTATATGGACAGGCTGCACCCATGATGGAGATTATGGATATAGCCCGCAGGCACAACCTTTATGTGATTGAAGATAATGCCCAGGCCATGGGCTGCGATTATATTTTTCCGGATAAAACAAGAAAAAAAACAGGAACCATTGGTCATATAGGTACTACATCTTTTTATCCCTCTAAAAACCTGGGGGCCTTTGGTGATGGCGGGGCCATCTTTACTAATGACGAGCAACTGGCTTTGAAAATAAAAATGATTGCTAATCACGGGCAGAGCCGCAGGTATTACCATGATATAGTAGGGTGTAATAGCCGCCTGGATACTATGCAGGCAGCTATTTTAGACATAAAGCTAAAACACCTGGATGAATATAATTCAGCCAGGAGAAAAGCCGCCGATTTTTACGACCAGGCATTCGCCGGCCATCCAAAAATAACTACTCCATTCAGAGCAGCCTGGTCCAGGCACGTGTTTCATCAGTATACCCTGGTACTGGAAGAAGGAGAAAATTCTGCTAGGCTTAGGTCGGGATTATGCGATTTCTTGTTGAAGAATAACATACCTTCAATGATCTATTATCCTGTACCGGGACATAAACAAAAAATGTTTGAAAATTTTAATGTGTCGAAGCAGGCAATGCCTGTTACAGATTGGCTTACCGAAAGAGTGGTGTCACTTCCCATCCATTCAGAATTGGATGAAGCCCAATTGCAGTACATCACATCAAAAGTACTCGGGTTCCTGAAAACATAACATCACGATTTGCATAAATCCATGTGAAATGCATTATGAAAATATAGGGCAATTCATGTCACTATATCAAATTGCCAATTTAAATTAGTCAATATGAGAATAGCAGTAATTGGAACCGGATACGTTGGATTAGTTACGGGTACTTGTTTTGCGGAAACAGGTAATATGGTAACCTGCGTAGATATCGACATCAATAAGGTCAATAAATTGATGAGCGGAGAAATTACCATTTATGAGCCAGGTCTGGAAAAAATATTTCTTCGTAACCTAAAAGAGGAACGATTATCTTTTACAACCAATCTTGAAGAAGGTATTAAAGATGCTTCAATAGTATTTCTGGCTTTACCTACTCCGCCTGGGGAAAATGGATCGGCTGACTTAAAGTATATTCTGGGGGTGGCTGAGGAACTTGGAAAATTGATTAACCAGGGTGACTATAAAGTAATTGTAGATAAGAGTACTGTACCAGTAGGAACAGCTGAAAAAGTCAGGGAAACTATTTTGCAAAGTGGTCTGGCGGCAAAACCTTCAGCCAAAAATTTGGAAGGATGTTTCGACGTAGTTTCTAATCCCGAATTTTTGCGGGAAGGAGTGGCTGTGGAGGATTTTATGAAACCTGACCGGGTAGTTATTGGTACAAGTTCTGAGCAGGCTAAGAAATTGATTGGAGAATTGTTCGCCCCCTTTGTTCGTCAGGGAAATCCGGTTCTTTACATGGATGAGCGTTCCGCAGAATTGACTAAATATGCGGCCAATTCATTTTTGGCAACTAAGATTTCCTTTATGAATGAAATTGCGCAATTATGCGAAAGGATGGGTGCTGATGTGGATATGGTCAGACGTGGAATAGGAAGTGACAGCCGGATAGGTAAAAGGTTTTTATTTCCGGGAATTGGATACGGGGGGAGTTGTTTTCCAAAAGACGTACAGGCCCTGGTAAGATCATCAGACGAGGTGAATTACGAATTTAAAATTTTAAATGCAGTTATGGAAGTGAATGAAGCCCAAAAACTTCATCTTCTTCCGGGAATTAAGAAATATTTTAAAGGGGAACTAAAAGGAAAGCATTTTGCGTTGTGGGGCCTTGCTTTTAAACCCAATACGGATGATATCCGGGAAGCGCCGGCATTGTATATGATTGAGGCCCTGACATCCGCCGGAGCCACCCTGTCGGTTTTTGACCCTGAAGCCATGAATAATGTAAAAGCATTAATTGGTGATAAAGTAACCTATGCAGAAAGTCAATACGATGCATTGAAAGGAGCAGATGCTTTGATCATTGCTACCGAATGGAATGAATTCCGTACACCCGATTTTTTAAAAATTGTTTCCAGCCTTAAAAAGAAAGCGATTTTCGATGGCCGAAACCTTTTTGACGTGGCTGCTATAAGAGACCTTGGATTTCATTACGAAAGTATCGGGCGCCCCAACTTAATAAATCAATCTTAGTAGGAATATAACCGTGCAAATGAAAAAAGTTGAATGTATATAATCAAAAATATAACTACTTATTTGTATGAAATCAACAAATGAAAAAAGCGATTCAATCCCTTCAACTAAAAAGCCGGTAAGTAAAATTTTGATAACCGGAGCGGCAGGTTTTCTGGGTTCTCATCTCTGCGACCGGTTTATTAAGGAGGGATACCATGTTATAGGTATGGACAATCTTATAACCGGGGATCTCAGAAACATTGAACACTTGTTTAAACTGGAGCAGTTTGAATTTTATCATCACGACGTTACGAAGTTTATTCAAATACCGGGAGAGCTTAATTATATTCTTCATTTTGCATCACCTGCAAGTCCTATTGATTACCTGAAGATCCCAATCCAAACTTTAAAAGTGGGAGCTATGGGAACGCATAACTGCCTGGGGCTGGCAAAGGCAAAGAATGCCAGGATCCTGGTAGCATCCACCAGTGAAGTATATGGAGATCCTCTTGTGCATCCGCAAAAGGAAGAATATTGGGGCAATGTAAATCCCGTAGGGCCAAGAGGAGTATATGATGAGGCCAAGCGATATATGGAATCTATTACCATGGCTTATCATACCTTCCACAATGTAGATACCCGCATAGTCCGCATCTTTAATACGTATGGTCCCCGGATGCGGCTAAACGACGGAAGGGCGTTACCCGCATTTATCGGACAGGCACTAAGAGAGGAGCCATTGACTGTTTTTGGTTCCGGATCGCAAACCAGGAGTTTTTGCTTTGTCAATGACCTTGTAGAGGGTATTTACCGGTTATTATTGAGCGATTATCATATGCCGGTAAATATTGGAAATCCTAATGAAATTTCATTAAAGGAATTTGCCGAGGAAGTAATTGCTTTAACCGGAAATACTGCTACTATTATTTATAAACCTCTTCCGGTTGATGATCCAAAACAAAGGCAACCTGATATTACAAAAGCTCAACAAATTCTGGGGTGGGAGCCCAGGATGAGCAGAAAAGAAGGGTTGAAAATAACGTATGACTATTTTAAATCCCTCCCCAAGGAAGAATGGCGAAGGCAGCCCAAGGAATTTATCAGCAGAAAATAAGATTTTTCAGTTGGTACTGGACATTTTCAGAGTGTTATGATTATGAATTAAAAGATTCTATCTTTAGCTTTTTAACCCCTTAAAAACTTGACAAATTCCATGTATCAGGAATTGATTGAAAAAAAGGCTAAGCTTGCTGTTATCGGATTAGGATATGTTGGATTGCCCATTGCTCTGGAATTTGCCCGGAAACTATCCGTCATCGGTTTTGATATTAATGAAAACCGGATCGCCTTGATGAAGAAAAGTATTGACCCCAGCAAAGAACTCGAAAAAGAGGCTTTCGAAGGCTGCGATATCGTATTTACAAATTCACTTGACATATTGCGGGAGGCAAATTTTTTTATTGTAGCAGTACCTACTCCGGTTGACGAACACCATGTTCCTGACCTTATCCCCATTCAAAAGGCATCCCAGACAATAGGTAAGGTAATAAAAAAAGGAGATTACGTTGTATTTGAGTCCACGGTATATCCCGGTTGCACGGAAGAAGATTGTTTACCTATCATTGAAAAAATATCCGGGTTAAAACAGGTCGTTGATTTTAAACCCGGTTATTCTCCTGAAAGAATTAATCCAGGTGATAAACTACATACATTATCTTCTATTATAAAAGTTGTTTCAGGTTGTGACGCAGAATCGCTGGATGTGATTGCCAGAGTATACGAATTGGTGGTAGAAGCCGGGGTACACCGGGCCTCCAGTATAAAAGTTGCTGAAGCAGCAAAGATCATTGAAAATACCCAACGGGATTTGAACATTGCATTGATGAATGAATTATCCATCATCTTTGACAGGATGAATATTAATACGTTTGAAGTGCTGGAAGCCGCGGGAACGAAATGGAATTTTTTAAAATTTCAACCCGGGTTGGTTGGCGGACATTGTATCGGTGTTGATCCCTATTATCTTACTCATAAGGCAAATGAATTAGGCTATAAGTCGCAGGTTATCCTTGCTGGCCGAACAATCAATGATGATATGGCCAACTATGTGGCAAGGAAAACGGTACAGCATATAATCAAGACTAACGGGAATATGAAATCCGCAAAGGTCTTGATAAAGGGAGCCACGTTCAAAGAAAATGTGAGTGATATCCGGAACTCGAAAGTTGCCGATGTGGTTAATGCTTTAAAAGCTTATTCTGTAAATGTAGATGTAGAGGATCCCTACGCTGATTCTGACGAACTTCTACATGAATATGGATTTGGCCTCAAATCTGATATAGGAAAAGAATATGATGCTGTCATCATTACCGTTCCACACGCTGATTATTTATGCCTGGATGATTCTTACTTTTGCGGGATCACTAAGAATCACGCATTAGTTGCAGATCTGAAAGGAATTTATCGGAATAAAATTACTAACAGGGAATATTGGAGTTTGTAAAACCATGCCTTTTCAACTTACTGAAATACCTGGCCTATTGATTTTTGAACCCCAGGTCTTCGAGGACAACCGTGGCTATTTTTTTGAATCATTTAATGAAAAGATATTCGGGCAACAGGGAATCAGCATCCGGTTTGTCCAGGACAATCAATCTTCTTCTTCATTTGGCGTAATACGCGGATTACATTACCAGCTAAATCCTTTTGCCCAGTCTAAATTAGTAAGGGTTTTATCAGGAAGGATCTTAGATGTGGCAGTAGATCTTCGTAAAGGATCTCCTTCATTTGGCCGTCATTTTGATATTGAACTATCTGCTGAAAATAAAAAGCAGTTGCTGGTGCCGAAGGGATTTGCCCACGGGTTCTCGGTACTTAGTGAAAGAGCCGAAGTATTATATAAGTGTGATGAATTTTATAGTAAGGAAAGCGAAGCCGGCATTCTTTACAACGATCCTGCCCTAAGCATCAACTGGCAGATACCTCCTGATAAAGCTATTGTGTCTGGGAAAGACCTGGTATTGCCATTACTTGAAGCATGTGAAACCAATTTCATATTTGAAGATTAATGGGTGATAGAAAAAAAATATTGGTTACAGGTGCTAATGGCCAGCTGGGAAAAGAACTGCAACAGCTTGCGCAATCATTTCCTAAGTTTGATTTTATATTTACTACCCGGTTGGATCTTCCACTGGATAATCACCAAATAATTCAGGATTATATTTTACTGCACCACCCGGATTATATAATTAATTGTGCAGCTTATACAGCGGTGGATAAAGCAGAAACTGAAACAGATCTGACTTATAAATTAAATGCAGAGGCTCCGGCCATTATTGCAGCATCCTGCAAAGAGAATAATATTCAGTTGATTCACATTTCCACAGATTATGTATTTAAAGGATCGGGCCAGCTGCCATACCGGGAGGAGGATAGCCCGGATCCGGTAAATCTTTATGGTGCCTCCAAATTGGAAGGTGAAAGAAATGTAATGCGTATCCATCCCGGATCTGTTATTATCCGCACAGCATGGGTGTATTCTGAATTTGGGAAAAATTTTGTCAAAACCATGTTAGGTTTAATGGCAACCAGGAATGAGATCAATGTGGTAAATGATCAATCTGGTTCACCTACCTACGCTGCTGACCTGGCCGAGGCAATAATGAAAATTATTTCAACTATTGAAGATCCTGACCAAAAGTCAAAACTGCCGGCATTTTCCGGCATATATCACTTCAGTAACTCCGGTCATACTACATGGTTTGATTTTGCTGTGGCTATAAAAGAATTGTGGGGAAGTGATTGCCGGGTAAACCCAATCATCACTTCTCAATTTCCAACTGCTGCAAGCAGGCCGGCATATTCTGTTCTTGATAAAACTAAAATTCAGCAAACATTTGGGATCCACATCAAAGATTGGAAGGCAAGCCTGGCTATCTGTTTAGAGAAGTTAAAGCAAACACCCGCCTGAGCTGAGAATTTCCTTATTTATAATGGTGTGGATGAGAGCAAAGGAACCAACACTTGCAACTCTTAAAATCCTAAAGCAACTCCTCCAAAATAATTTCGCAAGGCCGCAGGATTAAAATATCTTCTTCCAGCTGCATTGATATCATTTCCCAGGCTATATTTTTCGTTCAGTGCATTGTCGATCCCCGCAAATATTTCAAGTGAAAGCTGGGTATTGATTTGTTTTTTCCATCCTGTTTTTCCCTGTAAAATATTAAATGCCCCTGCATACAGGTCATTGGCATCGTTAAGCGGGAGTTTTGAAGTATGGCTGATGCTTGAATGGAAGTACCATCCCGGTATAGTATTAATATCTATCCCTGCTACGGTAATAGTCCTGGGTACCCCGGTCAATGATTTTCCTGAATGATCAACTGTGCCGGTTATATAATTTGTAAAAACATAATCGTTGATGGTATATGATGACCATATTTTAACGGTTTTTAAAAATCCGGTTGCATTTGCAAGCAGTATATAAGCTGCTCTGAGTTCCAACCCTTTCTGATCGGTGCCTCCTGCATTAAGAAAAAACTCCTGGCCGGCACTATTATTTCTTCTCACAATAGCTTGTTGTAATTTGAAATAATAGGCTGCTATATCAAAGTCAAAACGGTTGTTGGTTGAATGTCCCCGGACGCCGAATTCATAATTCCATCCTGCTTCTGGTTGAAGCTCCGTATTAATATTGCCGTCAGAGGACCGGATCTCGGCAATGGTAGCAGGAGAGAAGCCTTTACTTGCTGAAGAATATATCGTCAGGGATTTTGTAAGAGGATATAATACCGCCAGGCGGGGAAGAAATTGTTCTTCAAACTTTTTCTTTTTCTGTTCATGATCACTTCCCGTCAGCCTCCGGTATTTGTATTGGTATGCATTGGTACTAACGCCAGCCTGCACCAACAATTTTTTCCGGAGTTGCCATTCTCCCTGAACAAAAGGAAACCATTGCCTGGCTATAATTCTGTCTTTTAATTGTATTGTGTCTGGCACACCTTTTCTATTACCATAATTATCAACTGCTGCATGGCTATACTGCCACTCCAATCCACCAATCAACCGAATATCCTGTTCATTTTTGGAAGTAGCATAAATAAATTTGCTTCTCAATGAAAGGTTATCCTCATCTCTTTTTTCATAGTTGGTTATAAACGGGTTTTTAAAATCAGAATGGGAGTAAGATATAGAAGTGGTATGGCTCCATTGGGGGGTAAATTCATGCGTATAACTGGTGCCCGAAAACAATGTCTTATTATATATAGCCGCTTTTTGCTCTTCTGCACCAGGGAGTGTTGCCGTGGCAGGCCTGGCTTGCCTCGGGTTCTGTTGCATTTGTGTTATATTCAATCCACCCGGGGTTTGATAATATAAATCAGAATACAATATTATCCATTCCAGTTTATCGTTTCTGCTAATTTTTGATTGTCCATTCCACTGCAATACATCTTTTCTCATACAGCTGTTGTTCCTGTACCCGTCTGCTTGTTGGTGGCTTTGTGTAACAGAAGAACTGACCTTTGCGTTCCTGAATTTCCATTGTGCCTGTTCTCCAAAATTTCCATATGAACCGGCAGACAATTGAACACGAAACCTACTAGGTTTTGAATGATTATCAAAAAACGATGGCTCGTCCGTGTGTAATATCACAACACCGCCGGTATTGGCACCATACAAACTGCCGCCAGGTCCCTTTAATATCTCCACAGATCCTATCGTTAATGGATCTACCAGGTTGATATAGGTGTTACCTCCTGCATCAGTAAAGGGCATATCATTCCAATATATTTTTACATTTCTCACACCGAATGGAGATCGGAGTAAGCTACCCCTTATATTTAGCCGGTAACTACCCGGTGACCTTTCTTCCATTCTTACACCAGGAACCGTGTTAATGGAGGGCAATAAAGAAATACTTGCGTAGCGCTGAATATCCCGCGCAGGAATGAAGCCCACTGCTACCGGGGTTTCAGCCAGGCTGCGGCCCGTCTCATATCCTTTAATTATAACGGGTGAAAGTAATAGGACTGAATCATTTTCAGTTGTTGCACTTTTTGATTGTGCACTACCGGCAAAGGGGAAGGACAGGATTAAAAAGTAAATGATATATCTCATACATATTGGTTTCCTTTTTCAAAAGTAATTAAACTGCTGAACAAACTAATAAGTTCTGCTTCGGCCTAACACAAAATACCGCTTTCTAAAAATTCGTGACGCCAGGGGAGAAGTATTTAATTTAGCAAAATCATTAGTGTAATGAAATATCTTACCAGATTATTAAAAAATATAAAAGATAACCAGTGAAGAAATTTTTTTTACCAGCCGCGTTCTTATTTTGTCTGACTGCTTTTTCACAAACAAGTGATGTGGTGTATATGTTTTCTTATTTTAAAGATAACGGACAGGATGGTCTTCATCTTGCCTATAGCTTTGATGGATATCATTACAAGGCACTCAAAAATGACAGTTCTTTTTTGAAACCAGTTATTAGTAAAGACAAATTGATGCGGGATCCCTGTATCATTATGGGAGGCGATGGAAAATTTCATATGGTATGGACCGTCAGCTGGAACGACAGGGGGATTGGCTATGCGAGTTCAGCTGATCTGGTGAACTGGAGTGAGCAACAATACTTACCTGTAATGATGAAGGAAGATTCAGCACGAAATTGCTGGGCGCCGGAGATAACGTTTGACAAAAAAAAGAAGCAGTACATGATCTATTGGGCTACAACTATTGCCGGTCAATTAGCCAGCGATGCAACCGTGGAGCAGGGATATAACCACAGGATTTATTATGTGACGACAAAGGATTTCAAAAAAATCAGCAAACCTAAATTACTTTATGACAAAGGATTTAATGTAATAGATGCAAGTATAATTAATGAAGGCAACAGGTTTGTTATGTTCCTGAAAGACGAAACTCCTGATCCGCCTCAAAAAAATATTCGTATTGCCACAAGCAGATCTTTAACAGGGGGATATAGTAATCCTTCCAAACCCATCACCGGTAATTATTGGGCCGAAGGGCCAACAGCAATTAAGATCGATGGGCAATGGATCGTCTATTTTGATAAATACGTGGATCATAAGTATGGTGCTGTTACTTCGCAGGATGGAGTTCAGTGGACGGATATATCCAACCAAATAATTATGCCAGAAGGAATCCGGCACGGCTCCGTATTTACCATAACTAAAGATCAATTTGCAATTTTAAAAGATAAAGAATAGAAATCCAATCACCGTTTCCACTTTTTCGGTTGATCATTTTATATTGAATCATGTATTTTATTATTAAATGAAAACCGACTTGGTTTTTGGTTGTAGTCATCGCATTTTACTTCTCATGATTTATATAGCATTATTTGTACTTTTAAATTCTGTAAATATTGCCTCCTTCCCTGCCGGGGCAATTTAATCTTAAACGGATGCTTCCATTGAGGGGATGGGGCTTAAACATTTATGACTATACACAAATCATCTCAATCCCGCAGGCATTTTTTAAAGAATTCGGTAAAGCTTACTGCCGGCACTATTGCCTTAAGTAATTTTCCAACCATTGTACCTGCTTCTGTATTTGGAAAATACGCACCCAGTAACAGGATAAATATTGGACAGATCGGTTGTGGACGCATAGCACGGACGCATGATCTTGCTGAAACCTTCAAATATGATAAGGCGCATATAATGGCCATCGCTGATGTGGATCGCAACCGGCTGGAAGCCGGAAAAAAATTAGTGGAAGGGTGGTACGCAAAAAAAACGGGCAAAGAAAATTATGCCGGTATAAAAATTTATGATGATTACCATGATCTGCTGGCTAATAAGGAGGTGGATGCCGTGATCATTAGTACACCAGATCACTGGCATGCACAACCAGCTATGGAAGCAGCGCTGGCCGGTAAACATATTTACCTGCAAAAACCAACTTCCTTAACAATAGAGGAAGGACGCTCTATGAGTAATGCCGTGCGGAAGGCAGGAGTAACTTTTCAATTAGGCAGCCAGCAACGGTCTAAGAACCCATGGCCACAGTTTAAAACAGCATGCGAATTGGTTAGAAACGGTCGTATTGGAAAATTACACTCCGTTCATATTGGTTTGCCATCCGATCCCTCAGGTGGAAGTACTAAAGAAATGCCTGTGCCTGAAAAGTTGAATTATGATATGTGGCTGGGTTCCACACCGCATATATACTACACCGAGGATCGTGTACACTCTCAAACTGATTATGACAGCAGGGGTGGTTGGTTACGACTTGAACAGTTTGGTGCCGGAATGATAACCGGATGGGGAGTGCATCATATTGATATTGCTCATTGGGGTATGAATACTGAAATGACCGGCCCCATAGAAATTGAAGCCACTGCAAAATTCCCGGAGACGGGCTTATGGAATGTGCATGGCAATTATAATGTGCTGGCAAAATATGCGAATGGGGTTAATATGTACATGAGCAGCGAGAACCCTAACGGAATAAAGTTTGAAGGTAGTGATGGGTGGATATTTGTTTCCAGGGGGGATGTAGGTGTTACCTCTACAGATCCCGGCGCAGCAGGGAATCAACAAGCATTTTCAGCCAGTGATCCGAAGATATTGTCATCGGTGATAAAACCCAATGAAATACATTTATACGAAAGCCCGGAGCAACATGGTAACTGGCTGGACTGTATTGAAAGTAAAAAGATAACCATCAGTCCTGCTGAGGTAGCCCATCGCTCCTGCAGTGCATGCCTGGTAGCTCACGTGGCAATGAAAATTCCCGGAAAACTTTATTGGGATCCTGTAAAAGAAATTTTCAAAAATAATAAAGAAGCAAATAAGCTATTATCGAGACCCCAACGGTTTCCTTACGGTACAAATTATGTAGGCAAAAAACGAATTTAATATCATGCATAAAATATTGGTAGTTCTTTTCATCCTGGTAGTGGCCAGTTGTAATAACCCATCACAACAAATTAAAAAAACTGCAATAGCACCTGTAAAATTAATAACACTTGATCCCGGCCATTTTCATGCGGCCCTGGTGCAAAAAACAATGTATCCCGGAGTGGACTCAGTAGTTATTGTTTATGCCCCGGAAGGTCCGGACCTTAAGCTGCACCTGGATAGGATAGAAGGTTATAATAACCGGTCTGAAAATCCCACTCACTGGAAAGAAGAAGTATATAGCGGTGCTGATTTTTTGGAAATGATGATCCGGGAAAAAAAGGGAAACGTAGTAGTAATGGCCGGAAATAATCAAAAGAAAACAGAATACATTCTTAAGGCCATAGAGGCCGGGATGCATGTACTGGCTGATAAACCCATGGCCATCGACAAAAGGAATTTTGAGTTATTAAAGACAGCATTTTCAGAAGCTGAAAAGAAAAAAGTTTTATTGTATGATATCATGACGGAGCGGTATGAGATTTCAACGATGCTTCAACGTGAATTTTCAATGTTACCAGAAGTATTCGGGCAATTGGAAAAAGGCTCCCCGGGTAATCCTGCTATTACAAAAGAAAGCGTCCATCATTTTTATAAGTATGTTTCCGGGAACATTTTGACCCGTCCACCCTGGTTCATGGATATATTGCAGGAAGGCGAAGGAATCGTAGACGTTACCACACATTTGGTAGACCTGGTGCAATGGGAATGTTTTCCGGAACAGGTTATCGATTATGAAAAGGATATTCAATTAACGTCTGCACGCCGCTGGCCTACTGATATGACCCTGAGTCAATTTAATGCTGTTACCAGGCTTAATGGATTTCCGGATTATTTAAATAAGGATGTAGTGCAGGACAGCATACTGAAAGTGTATAGCAACGGAGAAATTAATTACCAACTGCGTGGCGTCCATGCTAAAGTATCCGTTATCTGGGCCTATAAAGCTCCGGAAGGTACCGGTGACACCCACTATTCAATCATGCGGGGTACAAAGGCCAACCTGGTGATAAGGCAAGGTGCAGAACAAAATTTTAAACCTGTTTTATATATTGAGCCGATAAAAAAAGGAGATCAATCTTTCGGTCCTACAATCACGGAACAGTTGAAATCCATTCAAACAAAATTTCCAGGGGTTGAATTGAAAAAATCACCAAATGGTTGGGAGGTGTTGATACCGGATAATTATAAAGAAGGTCATGAAGCACATTTCGCCAGGGTGACAGAAAAATTTCTCCAGTATTTTAAAGAAGGAAAATTACCGGCATGGGAAGTGCCCAATATGCTTGCTAAATATTTCACTACTACAAGTGCCCTGGAATTTGCCACAAAAACAGGAAATACTAATAAATAATTATCAATTATGATAAGAAATACTTCCGGTATTATACTTGGCTTCTTCCTGTTTTATATATTAGTAGATGGCAACCGGTTACAGGCCCAGCAACATGTGAACTGGAAAAAAGTACGTGTACTGGTTTATACTAAAAACGGGAAAGGGTATATTCATGAAAATATTCCCGCCGCTGTAAAAAGTATTCAAAAATTAGGAATTGAGCATGGTTTTAAGGTAGATACTTCCGCTGATGCATCAGTGATGACGGTAGAAAACCTGAAACAGTATACCCTGCTTATTTTTCCAAGTACAAACAATGATGTATTTGATACAGATTTGCAACGCCTGGCATTCAGAAAATATATTGAATCCGGTGGTGGCTTTGTGGGTATTCATTCTGTAACAGGAACGGAGCGAAACTGGAAATGGTTTAAAATGATGCTGGGCGGCACCTTTGCCTGGCATGCACTATTTCAAAAATATACGGTCAAAGTAATCGATCCTTCGCATCCTTCTGTGCAGGGTTTACCCAAAGTATGGGAAAAAGAAGATGAATGTTATTTTGCTAAGGAACTATATACGGGTACTAAAACGATCATGGCTCAGGATATCACTACCTTGAATACGTCCGATACCACGCAACTAAACCTGGTCATTAAACATGCGGGAACTTTTTCAGAATTGTATCCTGCCGTATGGACAAATGATTTTGATGGCGGACATATATGGGTTACAACATTGGGGCACGATAAAAAAGACTATGAGGATCCCATTTACATTCAGCATATATTTCAGGGCATTCGGTATATTGCAGGGAGCGTTAAACAATTGGATTTTAAAAAGGCGTATGCCAGCTCTAGGGATGAAATGATCCGCTATTAATTATTTTACTTTATTCCGTTGCAGACATTACCCCCACCCATATACTGTTCAGGAGTTCCAATTTTATCCAACCTATTATTCTTTATCAATATAAATGAAGATGAAAAAATTTTTAGACCAGGATTTTTTGTTGGAAAACAAATCGGCACAACAGCTGTATCATGAATATGCGGCCCCCATGCCGGTCATCGATTATCATAATCACCTGCCAACTGATCAGATATATAAGGATATTAACTTTAAAAATATTTCCGAAGCCTGGCTACACGGAGATCACTATAAGTGGCGGGCGATGCGTATCAATGGTGTCCCGGAAAAATATTGTACAGGGGATGGATCGGATAAAGATAAATTTGATCGGTGGGCAACAACGGTTCCATATACCCTGCGCAATCCATTATACCATTGGACCCACCTGGAGTTGCAGCGATATTTTAATATTGATAAATTATTAAGTCCTGCTACTTCCAATGAAATTTATGAAGAATGCAATGCCATGTTAAGGACCGGAGACTATTCTGTACGTAATCTATTACGTAAAATGAAAGTAAAAGTTTTATGTACAACTGACGATCCCATTGATACATTGGAATATCATCAAAAAATTCAAAAGGATGAATTTGAAATCCGTGTTCTGCCTGCCTTTAGGCCTGATAGATCAATGGAGGTAAACGATCCTGCTATTTTCAATGAATATATCGGTAAACTGGAAACTGTTTCTGACACAGCCATCAACACTTATGATGATTTTTTATCTGTATTAAAAAAGCGCCATGATTATTTTGACGAGATGGGTTGTTCTGTTTCTGACCAGGGCCTGGAACATTTGTATGCAGCCGAATTTACGGAAAGAGAAGTCAAGGCTGTATTCAACTCCGTGCGTTCAGGAAATGTGCTTTCCGCGGAACAAATTTTACAATTTAAATCTGCCATGGTTTTCATTTTTGCAGAGTGGAACTGGGAAAAAGGATGGGTGCAGCAATATCACGTGGGGCCACTGCGGGATAATAACAGCCGGAAGCGAAATCAATTGGGCTCCAATACCGGCTGGGATAGTATCGGGGATTTTCCCCAGGCTCATTCACTGTCCAGGTTTTTAGACCGGTTGGATTCAAATGATAAACTGGCAAAAACGATTATCTATAATATTAATCCTGCAGATAATGAATTAATGGCCACCATGACCGGCAATTTTAATGACGGGTCCATTGCAGGAAAAATACAATGGGGCTCAGCCTGGTGGTTTCTTGATCAGAAAGATGGTATGGAAAAACAGTTGAATACTCTTTCTAACATGGGATTGCTGAGTCGCTTTATTGGTATGCTTACAGATTCAAGAAGTTTTCTTTCCTTTCCCAGGCATGAATATTTCCGGCGCATATTATGTAATTTGTTAGGACGGGAGATAGAGAACGGTGAATTGCCTGATGATATAAAATGGATAGGAAAAATAATTCAGGATATTTGTTTCAATAATGCGAAAACCTATTTTAACTGGCAAACAGAAAATGAAAAACTCAGGCCGGCAAGTGAAAAGATTTAAACCGGTTACTATTTCCTGATTTTAATAAATAACGATTGAAGCATTACTAAGTGTCCATTGCCAAAACTAATTATGTATGAATAAATCTAAGATTGGAAATTATCGCTGGACTATATGCACACTTTTGTTTTTTGCCACAACTGTTAATTATTTAGACAGGCAGGTCTTAAGTCTTCTGAAACCGCTGCTGGAAGAAGAATTTAACTGGAGCAATACGGATTATGCCAACATTGCTTCCGTATTCCAGTTTACCTATGCTATATCCATGTTATTTGCCGGTCGCATCATAGATAAGCTGGGCACAAAAAAAGGATTTACCTGGGCGATCATCATCTGGTCATTAGCTGCCATTATACATGCGCTGGCCATTCCGATTGGTGAAGGCATTGCAACGGTTTTGGGATGGATCGGTATCGCCGTTTTACCTGTTTCCGTTATGGGCTTTATGTTTGCCCGTGCCTTGCTCGGTTTCGGGGAATCAGGCAATTTCCCTGCAGCAATAAAAGCCACGGCAGAATATTTTCCAAGAAAAGAAAGGTCATTTGCAACTGGTATTTTTAATTCAGGTACCAATGTGGGCGCCATCCTGGCACCGCTTACCGTGCCCTGGATTGCTGCAAATTGGGGATGGGAGTCAGCATTTATAATTATCGGCGCGGTGGGTCTATTCTGGTTATTCTTCTGGTTGGTGTTATATGATACACCGGAGAAGCAAAAAAGATTATCTGCTGCAGAGTTAGAATATATCAATAGTGATAGTGAAAAATTAAAGGAAACCCCAGCAGGTGAAAAAAGGGAAAAAATATCCTGGATGAAATTATTGGGCTACAGGCAAACATGGGCTTTTTCGGTAGGAAAATTTTTGACAGATGGAGTGTGGTGGTTCTTTTTATTCTGGTTGCCGGCTTATCTCAATGATCAGTATGGAATGAGTGGTACGGCCATCATGCTTCCTTTGGTTGTTTTGTACAGCCTCACCATGTTTGGCAGTATAGGTGGGGGATGGTTCCCGATTTATTTTATAAGAAAAGGATATGAACCTTATGCGGGTCGTATGAAAGCCATGCTGATGATTGCCTTTATACCACTGGTGGTTCTGGCAGCGCAGCCACTGGGAGATATCAGTTTTTGGATACCAGTTATTCTTATTGGAATTGCCGCATCTGCACACCAGGCATGGAGTGCAAATATTTTTACTACGGTGTCTGATATGTTTCCCAAGAAAGCAATTGGTTCTGTGATCGGTATTGGCGGCATGGCGGGTGGTATTGGCGGAGTATTGACAACCAAACTCGGCGGTGCCTTATTCGATCATTACAAGGCTTTAGGTCATATTGGTACAGGGTATACCATCATGTTTGCTATTTGTGGTATTGCTTATTTGGTGGCGTGGATGATCATGAAATCACTGGTGCCGAAGTACAAACCTATTACGGATTTGTAATTGATTCAGGGTTGGAGAAAGCT
Organism: Chitinophagaceae bacterium; assembly: GCA_041743125.1. GTDB lineage: Bacteria > Bacteroidota > Bacteroidia > Chitinophagales > Chitinophagaceae > Terrimonas_B. Next base: position 16,320 of record JBGTNK010000183.1, on the reverse strand, counting down.
AAAAATCATATGTTATTAATTTTTCGGTGCCTGAATTTTATACCCGTATCCTGTTTCTTTTTCGCATTTGCAAACCCACATAATATCCCCAGATCACTACATTAAAAAGTATGGGCATCAGCAGGCCTTTCAATTCAAATCCATTAAAAAGAGGCTTGCCCAGGTATGTATTCACTACAGTCCACAACCAAAGTGTAGGTAATAAGCCAAATAACATTCCATTAATGATAGTTGCGTGTTTTATCAGCATCGCATAAAATACTCCCCAAATGCCACCACTAATTATAAAAATAATGGCACCCGCCGCCTGGTCCATTGGCGGATTAGCACCAAATGCATCACGGTACATGAGTATAAAACCTGGTTCCCCCATACCCATCGCCTTTAATAAATACATGATCACAACCAGGATGATAGCGCCGGTGGCACCTGCGATAAATCCTTGTATTATTCTTTTCTTCATTTTTCTAATTTAACTGCCAATATAGCCATAATAACTGCCACCTGCTTTGGTGTTTTCTACTTTTCCACCTTGTGACAATTTTTAGTATTATTTCCTGTAAGCTAAATGCATTTTAACCTCCGGGCCGTTGAAATTTTTTTTGGGCTTGCAACTGAAAATGTATTGAAGAGATGTTGAAAAATGATTGCTTGCCGGTATGAATTTTCAAATATTGTAATTTAGAGTTATATTTTTTCACCTTCAATCATGCATTCTCTTGATTATATTAAACTGGCGGTCTTTCCGTTTGAAGACTTATCGCTTCGAAATGATCTTTCTATTTTTTCCAGGGCCTTTGGTAATGAACTGGCAACGGAACTTTCCCGGTTTAACCAGTCCCGGGTAATTAATTTTACTAATCAACTGGTCAGTACTAATTCACCCATACCTGCGTTTTCCGATGAATCCAATACGGACTATTATATTCAGGGAAGTTTCAGGGGAGAAAAGGACCTGGTTCGCATCAATGTACAGCTCTATGATGGGCGATCCCAATTTCTTATTTGGGGAAACAGGATGGAAGGACAATTGTCTGAGGTAAATGAGATACAGGAGAATTTGCTCACCGAAGTAGTAAGTGTTCTTCAGCACCAGATAAACCATGATCTCCTTTCAAAAATCAAAAGAAAGCCTAAAGTTGAATTCAGGGCTTATGAACACTGGCTGCATGGAATGGATGAATTAAAAAAGGTTCCGTGGCCTATGATTTGAGAGCCCGGGACCATTTCAAAAAGGCATTGGAAATTCAGCCTGATTATTCTCTTGGGTATATCGGAATGTCTCTTACTTATTTTAACGAATGGAGTTGCCAGCTTTGGGATCGGTGGGATGTTTGCAAAACCGGCGCCTATGAATGGGCTCAGCAAGCAATTGAATTAGATGACCAGAATTATGTGGCTGCTGTGGTGCCGGGTAAAATATTTCTTTATGAGGGTTCGTATGAAACGGCTGAATACTATATCCGTAAATCGTGACATTTGCAGGTAAAATAATATCTCTTGTAAAACAGTTATTGTTAGAAACGGCGAAAATGTTTTTTGTGCTACGTACAAAAAGATCTCCGCTTTTTAAATCAGGGGTTGCCACTTTAATGGTGAAAATGTCGGGCATCTCCACCACATTTGCCAAAGGCCTTGATTCAGCTAGCCTAACTTAAAAGTTTTTAGGAATGGTTCTTTAGCGATAGGTGTTGAAGTTACAAAAGAGTGATTCGCTACAACATGATAAACATCATCACTGTTAGTGACTTGAAGCAGGTTTTAAAAAAAAGAAGAGGATAAATTCAATTAATTGTATTGACAAATGCGGCAATTAATTAATTCCTAACCTTATCAGTATTTATTGCAGAGCAAGACAAAGCCTGTTTAATATTATTTGCCCGGTAATTTATTGCGGGAAACTACAAAACTTTACATTGCGGTTTAGTTAATATGCAAAACTTACAAGTGTTTTGAAGGAAAAAAGGGAAGCTCCAAATTTTTGGAGCTTTCCGGCCTGGTGCCCGGGACTGGAATCGAACCAGCACATCCTTGCGAACGGCAGATTTTGAGTCTGCTGCGTCTACCAATTCCGCCACCCGGGCAAACGCTTCTTTCATATTGCTCCGGCATAATTAATATTCCGGAGCAGGGCTGCAATATTACTGCTTTCCGGTTAATTGCCTGCTTATTAGATCTAAATATTTTCTCAACATATTGGCTACTGCTTGCAGCAACTCTTTTTAGGAAGTATTAATCCCCTTATCATTCTCCACAATCTCAACAAACTTTTCATTTATAATATTATTGGTATTCAATTGAAGTATGCTGTTCAAAATTAATTCATTCCCATCTCTCCTTTTTAACTAAAATATAATTTGCATTTCCTTAACCACTATTTTTACTTTCCTGTTATCAGGCAGGTAAAACATCGATATTTCCTCCTGGTTTTACTTATTTATTTATTAAGGAATGGAAATGATCTTGAACCTGTTCATTATGGAGATTGGGAACTGAAAAAATAGTGTATGATAAAAATTGGACTTATTAAAGAAGGGAAAATACCTGCTGACAACCGGGTAGCCCTCACACCTGCACAATGTAAATGGATACACAAAAATTCTTCTCATGTAAAAGTCGTTGTACAACCTTCGGAAACCCGCTGCTTTTCGGACAAAGAATATTTGAGTGCAGGCGTAGAGGTGCTGGAAGACCTGGGTGATTGCGATTTCTTAATGGGTATTAAAGAAGTTCCTGTGGATCAGCTAATGCCCCGCAAAACCTACCTGTTTTTTTCTCATACCAGAAAAAAACAACCTTATAATCAAAAATTGTTACGATCTATACTTGAGAAAAATATCCGGTTAATAGATTACGAATGCCTGGAGCACGATGACGGACAGCGAATCATCGGATTTGGTTTTTTTGCGGGTGTAGTTGGCGCCCACAATGGTATTATGGCCTACGGCAACCGGACAGGTTTATTTAAATTAGACAGGGTTTATAAGCAAAGAAGTTTCAGGGAACTGATCCACAATTATTTTGGGCTCCGGCTTCCCAATGTAAAAATTGCAGTAGCAGGTTCGGGCCGTGTAGCTCACGGATTGCTGGAGGTCATGAACCTGATGGGTATACACGAGGTAGAGCCTGAGGATTACATGGTTCGACGTTTTTCTTATCCTGTATACACCCAATTAAAAGGAGCCGATTTGTACATGCACAAATTGACCGGTAAATACAGTCGCCTGGAGTTTCATGAACATCCTGAAGAATATACCTGTAAGTTTTTGCCCTATGCTTCACAAACAGATATTTTAATGAATGGGATATATTGGACACAGGAAGTGCCAAGGTTGTTTGAGAAAGAAAATGTGAGATCCGATGATTTTATTATCCAGACTATTGCTGATATAACAGATGATGTGGATGGATCAGTTCCTATTAATGCCGGTGATCAAACGATTGAGGACCCGGTTTATGGAATTGATAAAACTACATTGAAAAAAACAGCTCCTTATCTACCTGGTTCTATTGATATAATGGCAGTAGGTAATTTGCCCAACGAATTGCCAAGAGATGCTTCCCGTTATTTTGGTGAGCAATTGATCAAATATGTATTAGACGACCTGGTTAAGGGTGGTTCGCCCATTATTGAAAGAGCTACCATGGCTAAAGATGGCAGGCTGACCGCACCTTATTTATACCTGGAAAAGTATGCACAAGGAAAGTCATTAGAAAATTGACAGTATGTAAAGGATTTTTCTACAGATGAAGATAATATTCCTTTAACAGGGAAATAAATTCAGGACTATACTCATTAATTTCATTTTTTATGGCTAATTCATCGCTTGAAGAAATTTGATTTTCTTCTTCTTTATGTTTTCCCGAAACCATGATACGGAAATAAGGGTGAACAATGGATTGCCTGACCAGGGTACAATGCGTAACTACCAAAGCATATTTTGCCATTATTTTCCTCAACTCATTATTTCTTTTGTAGGGGAGTAATAAATAAAATGTTCCTGCTGGTTGCAGGTGTTCCTTTATTATGCTGAAGAGGTCTTCCATTAATAATCCTTCGTGATGATGGGCCTTGTTCTTTTTTATATTTCCTGATTTCAATTCGTTTTCATAAAAGGGTGGATTGCTGATGATAAAATCATATTTCACCGGGCTAACAAAAATCCTGGCATCTCCGTGTATAATGTTTATGGTCCTTGAGAATATTGAGGCTTCAACATTTTCCATGGCCTGTTCAAAAGCTTCTCTGTCTATTTCAATAGCATCAATATGAGAATTTATATTCTGAGCAAGCATAAGGCTAAGCAAACCCGTTCCCGTACCAATGTCAAGCACATGCATAGATTCCTCATGGATTTGTTTTATTTTTTCCGCCGTCCAGGCACCGAAAAGGCAACTGTCCGTTGTTACCTTCATGGCACAACGGTCCTGGTGTATGAGAAATTTCTTAAACTGGAAAAAAGTATTTGACATCAGTTAAGCATCATTCATTATTTTCTGAAAAGAAAAGGTGGTTGCCAAATGGGTCGGTGAGCGACATTTCGTGGGAACCCCATGCTGTTTTTTCTATTCCGGATTTTAAATAGCGGTATTCCTTTAATTAATTTTTAAATTCAGCAATACCGGTATCTGTATTCTAATCCTTGCGCCGGGTATACAATCACCAAAATGTTCTGTAAAGTGAAGAATAATACCCTCCCTCAAAACCTGGAAATATAAAGGAAAATTTTCTCCAAACCCATGTTCCCAATCAAGAGTAAATCCAAGCCAGTCCAAATAAAATTCTTTGGCTTTGTTCACATCCGGTATACGTAAAACAGGGACTCCAGTTTGGTGAGTCTTCATGAATTTATTTTTTACCATTCTGCCCGGGCGGAGGCACTTACGGAAAGGTCGGAGAACTGGCCTTCCAAATATTTATTATATCCTGTAATGGCGATCATGGCCGCATTGTCGGTGCAATATTCAAAGGCCGGGATATATGTGGTCCAGTTATATTTTTTTCCGGCTTCTTCAAAAGCATATCTTAATGCACTGTTGGCAGATACGCCACCTGCCAGGCAAATCCTGGTGATACCGGTTTGCGCTACTGCCTTTTTTAGTTTGTTTAACAATATACTCACGATGCGAAACTGAACTGAAGCACAGATATCAGCCAGGTTTTCCTGAATAAATTTTTGTTTCTCTTCTACAGTAGCCCTGAACTCTTCCTTGTAAACATTGGAACTACCTGCATTCTGCAAAAAATAAAGGATAGCGGTTTTCACTCCGCTAAAGCTAAAATTCAATCCAGGAATTTGGGGCTCAGGAAATTTAAACCGGGTTGCGTCACCTTGTTTTGCATATTTATCAATCAATGGACCGCCCGGATAGGGGAGCCCTAGCAGCTTAGCCGTTTTATCAAAAGCTTCTCCGGCAGCATCGTCAATAGTTTCCCCGATCACCTCCAGCTGAACAGGAGAGTCGCAGCGAACTATTTGGGTATGACCACCACTTACTGTAAGACATAAAAAAGGAAATGAAGGTTTGGGCTCATCGATCAGGTTTGCCAGAACATGTGCCTGCATATGATGCACCGCTATCAATGGCTTTTCCATAGCAAGCGCAAGGGACTTTGCAAATTGTGACCCCACCAGTAACGATCCGATCAGACCTGGTGATTGGGTAAAGGCAAATGCATCTATAGATTGAAGCGGGATCTTTGCAGTTTGAAGTGCAGATTCCACTACAGGAACAATGTTTTGCATATGCGCCCGGCTTGCCAGTTCAGGTACCACTCCGCCATATTGTTCATGTATTTTTTGTGTAGCAATGATATTGGATAAAATTTTTCCATCCGTGCATACTGAGGAAGATGTTTCATCGCAGGATGATTCAATAGCTAAAATTGAAATAGACAAAGTGAATAAATATTAAGATTACAGGAAAGTTCAAAATTAAAAACAAATTATTACCTGGTTGCAAACGGCATCATTTATGGCTTACTTTCTATTTAACTTCTTATCGCTGTTACAGGATTCATTCTTGCCGCCTGCCTGGCCGGAATAAAGCCGGCAAGTATACCAACTACAATACAGATCAAAATAGCCATGACCATATTGCCGGAAGAAATATAAACAGGAAAGTCTAACACCCGGGTTAAAATTTGAGTAAGAATAAAAACAAGGGTCAGCCCTATTAATCCTCCAATGATGCACAGGAATGCAGACTCCAATAAAAATTCCGTGAGGATAATATGACTCTTAGCCCCAATTGCTTTCTTAAGGCCTATCTGGCTGGTGCGTTCACGAACCGAAACAAACATGATGTTGGCCACACCAAACATACCTACTATTAATGACAGCGCCGCTATGGCCCATCCGCCTATATTAAGACTAACAAATGCAACACTGATAGATTCAGTCAGGTCGTTTATGTCATTCAATGAAAAATCATCTTCTTTTGTAGGACTCAGCTTATGAATGGCCCTCATAGTTCCTATCAGGTCATCTTTTAATGCTTTGCTGCTTAAATTATCCTTCCCCTGTACCATGATGATGGGATCGGACCTTAATTCATTCATGATGGTCCTTGCAAACTTATATGGTATCAAAACACTTTGGTCAAAATCCCAGCCTCCGATCATTTGCTTGCCTTGTTTTTTGATCACGCCAATGATTCTTAATTTTTTTCCCCGCGTAGTTATTTCTTTGTCCAAAGCAAGTTCTGCTGAACCAAAAATTTTTTCTGCTATTTCATTCCCGGCCACCAGCACGTTTGCACCCCTGTCAAAATCCGACTCTGAAATATAGCGGCCATAAGCAATTTCTAATGGTTGAATGCCATCAAAATCTTCGCTGATGCCATAATGAATAACGTTGGATAAAACACTACCCCTGTATTCAATATTATCCCTTACTTCTATTCTGAACGATGCATATTTGGCCGAAGGGGTTCTTTCCTTTATCTGTTTTACCTCCTCATATTTAGGCGAAGGACGGTTAACATATTTCCACCAGGGATAATCATTTCCGCCTGCCGTGTATTCCCATTTATCGATGTAAATGGTATTGGTACCCAAAGAGCTGACTTCATTTTTAATATTTTGCTCCAGGCTATTAACAGTAGCCAGTACACCGATAATGCAAAATATACCAATGGTAATTCCAAAAAGAGAGAGAAAGGTGCGCAGTTTATTTTTCCACAACTCCAGCATGGCCATTTTAAAACTGCTGCTGATTATTTCCATGGTCCTCCTGAACATATTTCAAAAGTACTGGATAGGGATTGTGTGTGAAAAGATATTATTTAAAAGGTTGATTGGTAGTATAAAAAAAAAAGTTGCCTGGTAGGAGGCAACTTTATTATCAGGTAATTTTTTTTTATTTAGGTCCGCCACCAATACAAAAGCCGAGCTTGATACCCAGATATCCATTCTTAGAAGTTAATTGGGTGCTGTTGCCCTGGCTGTCATAGCCTGTGAAAGTAGTGTTGGGTACAATATTGTATTCTACTCCCAATCTAAAATGAGATAATTCAAACCCGCCTCTTAGCATTCCACCAAATTTTCTGCTGGTGGACATTCCTGCCGTTTCATTTGAATTTACCTCCGCCGATGCCAGAGAAAAAAGCCCGGCTCCTGCGCCGGCAAAGGGACGAAACGAATAGTTTTCAGAGAAATAATAATCACCGGTAGCTACATAGGATCCGGCGGCTTTTACCTCTAATTTACTTGCTGAACCATTTGCCTGGTATCCGCTAAAGCGGGCAATAAGGGCTGCTTCCATTCTAAGACCAACAGCCAATTGGCTCTTCAATGCATATTTAGGCTCAACTACAAATAGTACACCTCCTTTTGAACCAGAACCGCCGGGTATAGCATACCCAGCACTCAGGTCTACCTTAAATGGTTTCAGCCCTGATCCTGTCTGGGCATAAGAGGACAGTGAAATGACTGTTCCCATAAATAAAAAGAAGAATAGTTTTTTCATAGTGTTTGATTTTCAGTTTTAGATACAAAAGACCAAAATAAAAAACAGGTTTTAAGTTTCAAAGATTTTTAGATTGATTACAATAGGAAATAGGGGTATTACGCTTTAAGCGTTGGAGTTTAACGACTTTTATATACCGGTTTTTTGCATGAATCAAATAAGACGATTTTTATTCAAAACATTTGGTGTCGGTGGTACTCCTATAGAGCATACCTTTTTTACGACGAATTGTAAATATGGGCTTTCTGAAATAGTCCCTTGATAGCCTTACCTTTGCCGCCTTCAAGCAGGAACTCCTAATTATTTAATATTCTCCGCCAGGGGGAAGCAGGGTATGAAATATCATAAAGAAATACAAAGACGCAGAACATTCGCCATTATCAGCCACCCGGATGCGGGTAAAACCACTTTAACCGAAAAATTCTTGTTGTTTGGTGGTGCTATCCAGGTAGCAGGGGCAGTAAAAAGTAATAAGATCAAAAAACACGCAACCAGTGATTTCATGGAAATTGAAAGGCAGCGGGGAATTTCGGTTGCAACTTCCGTAATGAGTTTTGAATATGAAAATTCTTTGATCAACCTGCTCGATACCCCGGGTCACAAGGACTTTGCTGAAGATACGTACCGTACACTCACAGCTGTGGATAGTGTTATCCTGGTTATAGACAGTGTGAATGGAGTAGAGGCACAAACCCGGCGTTTGATGGAAGTTTGCCGCATGCGGGATACACCGGTGATCGTTTTTATAAATAAAATGGACCGGGATGGTAAGAACCGCTTTGACCTGCTGGAAGAAATTGAAAAGGAATTATCTATACAATTGCACCCGATGACATGGCCGATCAACAGCGGTAAGGAATTTAAAGGTGTTTATGATTTGCATGATAAGGGACTTTTGCTTTTTGCAGCCAATACAAAAGCAACCGATAGTATTTCTATTTCTGATTTACATGACTCCATATTGGATGAGAAATTAGGAGAAAAAGATGCCGCTCAATTAAGAGAAGATGTGGAATTGGTTGATGGTGTACATGGAGAATTGAAAATTGAAGATTACCTGGCAGGAAAAATTGCCCCCGTTTTCTTTGGTAGTGCTATTAATAATTTCGGTGTAAAGGAAATGCTCGATACATTCATAAAAATTGCACCCACGCCCCGAAGCAGGGAAACCACAACAAGATTAGTTGATGTAGAAGAAGATAAACTGAGCGGTTTTATTTTTAAAATTCATGCTAACCTGGATCCTAAACACCGGGACAGGATCGCTTTCCTGCGTGTATGTTCCGGTAAGTTTGAAAGGAATAAATATTTTCATCATGTCCGGTTAGATAAGGACGTTCGCTTTAGTAACCCTTATAGTTTTATGGCAAGAGATAAAAGCGTTATTGAGGATGCTTATCCCGGTGATGTGGTTGGTTTATTTGATACGGGTAATTTTAAAATAGGAGATACGCTGACAGAGGGAGAAGATTTTTATTTTACCGGTATACCTTCTTTTTCACCAGAGATTTTTAAAGAAGTGGTGAATAAGGACCCCATGAAAACAAAGCAACTGGAGAAAGGATTAAGGCAATTAACGGATGAAGGAGTAGCGCAGCTTTTTACCCAGTTTGGCGGTAACAGGAAGATCATTGGTTGTGTAGGTGAGTTGCAGTTTGAAGTAATTCAATATCGCCTGCTGCATGAATATGGTGCTTCTGTAATTTTTAACTCTCTGCCTTTTTATAAAGCTTGCTGGCTTACCAGCAAAGAACCAAAAAAGCTGGAAGATTTTGCCAGGTTTAAACAAGCTAATATTGCTGAAGATAAAGACGGGCATATGGTTTACCTGGCACAAAGCGAATGGTTTTTGAATACAGAAATAACCAATAATCCTGACATTGCTTTTCATTTTACATCAGAAATTCATAAGGATGCAAAAGATGTGTTGTCTGGTTCGGCGTTGTCCAGGTAATGTTTAAAGTCTTATTAATCATCAATGCGACCAACCACCCGCATAGTGTTTGAAACAAACAGGGTTTGGGTTTGTCATTACTCCAAAAATGATGGGGCGCATTTTTTTTCGTTAAATGGAGATGAAGAAATCATGCGATACATTCGTCCCGCTAAAACACGAGAAGAAACAGACCAATTCTTATCAGAAATTATTCAGGAGCAGGTGACAAATCCCAGCGCCGGTCGTTGGGCAGCCTGGGAAAAAAGCAACGACAGATTCATTGGTTCCTTTGCCTTTATTCCCATTGAAGGAACAGATAAAATGCAGATCGGGTATGCACTTTTGAAATCAGAATGGGGAAGGGGGTATGCAACTGAATTGACAATTGGCGGTCTTCACTATGTATTTACAAAAACAGGGCTTACAGAAATTTTTGCGGTGACTGAAGTGCCGAATGTAGTATCTCAAAAAGTTTTACTGAAGACCGGTTTCACCTTGTTCAGCACCTATGAAGAAGGGGGCAAAAAATTAAACCAGTATATATTTTTGAAGCAAAATTACAAAGGTCAGAATTTGGCCATTACTCCGGTATAATTGTGTGGTGTGATTTTTTTTAATTCTTTTTTTAATTCGGCGTTGATCTTTAAACCATCTACAAACTGGTGCATGGCTTTCTTATCAATTTTATTATTATCCCTTGTCAGGTCTTTTAATGCTTCATAGGGCTGTGGATAGTTTTCCCTTCGCAGCACCGTTTGTATTGCTTCCGCAATTACTACCCAATTGTTTTCGAGATCCTCATGAATTTTGGCATCATTGATCAATAATTTGTCCAGGCCTTTTTCAATGGATTTAAAAGCAATGATGGTATGGGAAAAAGGAACGCCAATATTTCTAAGTACAGTTGAGTCTGTCAGGTCTCTTTGTAATCGGGATACAGGCAATTTTGAGGAGAGGTGTTCAAAGATGGCATTCGCAAGTCCCAGGTTGCCCTCCGCATTTTCAAAATCAATGGGATTCACTTTGTGTGGCATGGCGGATGATCCTACTTCTCCTTTTTTAGTTTTTTGCTTAAAGTATTCCATAGAAACGTAGGTCCAAATATCCCTGGAGAAATCGATCAGGATATTATTAACTCGTTTCATGCAATCAAAATGGGCCGACAAATTATCGTAGTGTTCAATTTGCGTGGTGAATTGTTGCCGGTTCAGCCCCAGGTGCTCTATAAATTCATTACCAAATTTTATCCAATCCGTTTTGGGGAAGGCCACATGGTGGGCATTGAAATTACCCGTGGCCCCTCCAAACTTAGCGCTAAAGGGTACCGTAATAAATTGCTCGATTTGCGCCTGTATCCTTTCGGTAAATACCATGATCTCTTTTCCCAATTTGGTAGGACTTGCCGGCTGGCCATGCGTATGGGCAAGCATCGGAATATCTTTCCATGCCTGTGCCAGTAATTTTAATTGGGTGTTAAGGTTGAGTAAACCAGGCAGGTATTCATATTCTATGGCATGCTTCCAGAGCAGTGGAATAGCAGTATTATTTATATCCTGGGAAGTAAGTCCAAAATGGATCCATTCTTTCGCTGTTTTTCCATCACTTTTCTCTAATTCATTTTTGAGGAAATATTCAACTGCTTTTACATCGTGATTGGTAGTGAATTCAATTTGTTTTATTTCCTGCGCATCTTCAAGGCCAAAATCCGCTGCCAGTTTATTGAGATGGCGAATGGTTTTGCCGGAAAGCTTAAAAAATTTTTTTCTTTCAAGAAAAAGAAGGTATTCCACTTCTATCAAAACCCGGTATTTCATCAATGCATATTCAGAAAAATATTCATCCAGGTGTTGAACCTGCTTTCGGTACCGACCATCAATGGCTGAAATTGAAGTGAGAGCGGAAAGTTCCATTATTAGTTAATGCGTTTTTATTTCTGGGTAATTTAAATTCAGTCCCTGGTTAAATACGGAGCTAAAGCATACAACTATAAACGATAAACAAGTTGCAATATATTTGCGGCAAAAGTAACTGAATTGGAGAAGATTCGTGTTGGCATCGTCAATTACCTCAATACACTGCCTTTGATTTATGGCTTGCAAAAAAGTCCCATCAATAAAATGATTGAATTGACTGGTGCTTACCCGGCCATGCTTGCCCGGATGCTTGCAGATAATGAAATAGATATTGGATTAATACCGGTTGCGTCTATTCCAGACCTGCCTTCTTCATATATTGTGGGAAATTATTGTATTGGAGCAGAAGGAGAGATTGCATCGGTATGCCTGTTCAGCGAAGTTCCAATGGCTGCTATTAAAACAGTTTATCTCGATTACCAGAGCCGGTCATCTGTTGAACTTTTAAAGTGGCTGATGAAAGAATCATGGGGTATCGATCCTGAAATAATTCAGGCTGAGGATGATCGTTACCGGCGGCAAATAAAAGGCAATACTGCAGGTTTAGTAATCGGCGACAGGGCATTAGAACAAAGAAAGATTTCCACATTTATTTATGACCTGGGAAGTGAATGGCGATCCATTACCGGTTTGCCCTTTGTATTTGCTGCCTGGGTAAGCACCCGGCCACTGGAAGCTGATTTTATTGATATGTTTGATAAGGCCAATGCTTTAGGCTTAAATCACCTTGATGAGATCATTGCCCAAACGTCCTTTGACTTGTACGATCTTAAAAAATATTTTACTCTTCATCTCAGCTACCAACTAGATGCCAGGAAGAGGGAAGGGATGCAACGGTTTTTGAGCATTATAGGCACCTGAAGCCTGCCTTGTTGCATGGTTCGCTATGATTTATCAGAACAGGACTCTATATTTGCCTGAAAATTAACAGTTCAATGAAAAAAGCCCTTATCACCGGAATTACAGGACAGGACGGAGCCTACCTGGCAGAACTATTATTAGGCAAAGGTTATGAAGTGCACGGTATCAAACGCCGTACTTCTCTAATTAATACACAGCGGGTCGACCACCTTTACCAGGATCCCCATGAGAAAAATCTGAAGATGGTTCTTCATTACGGTGATCTCACCGATTCAACCAATATCATCAGGATCATTCAACTGGTTCAACCTGATGAAATTTATAACCTTGGCGCCATGAGCCATGTACAGGTGAGCTTTGATGAGCCGGAATATGTGGCCAATACAGATGCGGCAGGAACCCTGCGTATTCTGGAAGCAGTGAGGATACTGGGCATGGAAAAAAAGACGAAAATTTACCAGGCATCCACTTCTGAGCTTTATGGAAAAGTACAGGCAGTACCGCAAAGTGAAACAACACCTTTTTATCCCAGGTCACCATATGGTGTGGCCAAATTATATGCGTTTTGGATCACGGTAAATTATCGTGAAGCATATGGCATGTTTGCCTGCAATGGAATTTTGTTTAATCATGAAAGTCCGTTGCGTGGCGAAACTTTTGTAACCCGGAAAATAACAAGGGGTGTGGCGGAAATTGTGCTGGGCTTAAAGAAAAAACTTTGGTTAGGAAATATGGATGCAAAACGTGACTGGGGACATGCAAAGGATTATGTAGAAGCCATGTGGCTGATCCTTCAGCAGGATGAGCCGGAAGACTTTGTTATCGCAACAGGAGTAACTACGGCTGTGCGGGAATTTGTAAGGCTTGCATTTGCTCATGCTGGTGTTACTATTGAATTCAAAGGAGAAGGTGAAGCTGAAAAAGGAATTGTGGCCGATGTGGCAAGTGCTGATATTCCTTTAAAGAAAGGTGATGTTATCGTGGAGGTTGATAAGCGTTATTTCAGACCAACAGAAGTTGATCTGTTGCATGGTGATCCTACAAAGGCAAAAGAGAAACTGGGATGGGTGGCCAAATATACCCTGAGCGAATTAGCAAAAGAAATGGTGGATGCGGATATTGAAAATTTCCGAAAGGATGTCATACTTACCGAGTCAGGTTTTCAAACATTAAGGCAATTTGAATAAATGGAAAAAGATAAAAAAATTTATATAGCCGGGCATCGCGGCATGGTGGGATCTGCTATAGTTAGGAAATTAAAAAAAGAAGGCTTTACCTCCATAGTTACCCGTTCTTCTTCTGAGCTTGATCTTTGCAATCAACAAGCAGTTAATGATTTTTTTGCAAAAGAAAAGCCGGATTATGTTTTTTTGGCAGCAGCAAAAGTGGGTGGTATTCTGGCCAACAATATTTACCGGGCAGAATTTCTATATAATAATTTGTTGATTGAATCAAACATCATACATGCTTCCTATATAAACGGGGTCACGAAATTATTATTCCTGGGCAGCTCCTGTATCTATCCAAAACTGGCGAAACAACCGTTAAAGGAAGACTACCTGCTTACGGGAGTGCTGGAGGAAACTAATGAACCGTACGCCATTGCAAAAATTGCCGGCATTAAATTATGCGAAGCTTATAGGGATCAGTATGGCTGTAATTTTATTTCTGCCATGCCTACCAATCTATATGGGCAGGGAGACAATTATCATCCGCAGAATTCACATGTTATTCCCGCCCTGCTTCGGAAATTTCATGAAGCAAAAACCAATAAAGCAGATTATGCAGAGATATGGGGAACCGGCTCGCCGTTCCGTGAATTCATGTATGTTGACGATCTGGCTGATGCCTGTTATTTCCTGATGCAACAATACAATGATAAATTGTTTGTGAATATGGGAACCGGGGAAGAAGTATCCATAAAAGAACTTGCCTTTACAGTAAAAGAGGTGATTGGTTTTGAAGGCGAGATCAGGTTTGATACCAGTAAGCCCGATGGCACACCACGCAAACTTATGGACAGCACCAGGATCCACGCCATGGGTTGGAAACATAAAACTTCATTACAGGATGGCTTGAAGAAAGCTTACGGACATTTTAGGGAAGAGGTGAAGGGGTGAAGGGGTGAAGTTTAGCACAATTTCTCTCAATAAATAAATAAAAATGATAAATACTAAAATCAGCTATACGCAAAGGGTTTAATGCTGATTAAGAATAGTTGTTGCAAAGCTGTAGTTTATTTTCCTTTATATTAAACACGAAAATTTTGGGATTTCTTCTACTTGAATTAAAGTAGTGGTTATTGCTTTTTGAATTGAATAACCAATTTTGGATGTTTTGACCCATCGGCAGCGTAGAAACTTGAACAATATTGCCTGCTGTTATAAGCAGTTTCGTTCTGCAATTTCATGAAGAAACCGTTATTTCCCTGGTCCAGCATATCCTTTACCAATTTAGTGACATCTATTCCTGAAATATTTTGGAATGAAGATGTGCTTTGTGGTACAATTACCTGGTTTTGGGTTGAAAAAGTTGGTTGATTATTCCAGTTAAATAATGCAGGCGATATTGAAGAGGTTATTCTTTGGATATAGAAAGCATTGGCAGTTCCGTAATGGGCATCAATCATATTTCCTGAACCGGGGTTAGGCTTTGCATAAAGCGATAATTTGGCGCTAATCAGTGTGGCGTTTGCGGGAATATCTGTATAATCAAATTTTAAAAAAGACCTGGAGTTCTCCGGACTGCCACTATGGGTCCATGCGGCAATTGTAAGCTGATTTACACCATTTGCGTTGTCATTGACAAAATAACTATTGACATAGCCTTCATTTACGTTATTGCAGGATTCAATGGTAAGCTGCGTAGTATCATGGAGATAAATAATTGTTGTATCATGATGATTTAATACTGTCGTATCATGATGATTTACGATAACAGTATCATGAATAGTTATTTCCTTTGTACAGGAAGTGAGTGGTTGGGAGGTAACAAAAAAGCTGAATAATATTAGTACAGCACAGATAGAAAGAATTGTTTTCATACTTGCAAATGAAGATATAAAAATTTATATAAGCAAGGAAAGAAATTAAAATTTCTGTTTTTTATCAATCAGGGCATAAATAGCTAAAGAATTACATTTGCCTCAAACTAAGCAGGTATGGGAGAACCCTTATTTTGTGTAATAACAGAGATGGAACTTGCCTGATAAAATTTTATTATAATAAGATTGTGAGGTTTTATGTTTTAAAATTATCGCTATAATTGCCAGAATATATTTTTCATAAATTATTTCCATGTTATATCATTATTAGCATTAAGACTTATTAAACTAAACCAGTTAAGAAACAAGTTGAATGGAATCAGTCAAAGTAAGTTAAGTAATCAGACTTTATGATATTGAAGAAAATAATAAAAAAATGGCTGGCTGGTATTGGATACAATGTTGTCAAAGTACCCAAATCTACGGGCAGTATCTTAAGAGACAGGTTAAGCAAAAATCTAAAGATGGGGTATGTTTATGAAGATGAAGCTTTTGAGGCTATGCAGGTAGTCTCCTCCAACACGATGTTGCCTTATGAGCCATTGGTTACACTTTTTGAACAGGTAGTATATTGCGAAAAAAACAATATGGAAGGAG